>NZ_JANMZH010000483.1:0-44641 GCF_031383065.1 Microcoleus sp. OTE_8_concoct_300
AGAATACTTTCATCAAGATATCGGAATCGAAGAAGGCGCTTCGGATTAAGATTTAATTTGATCGCTGGTATTTATAATTATGAACTTTCTTTAAAGACTAAATTAGAGATCGCCTGAGACTTTCGCAAGAGGTCTAATAATCTTGGCTACTTCCTCACCACAAAGGATGCTAGCGATCGTCAGGCCAAAATCGATACCTGCTGTCACGCCTCCACCAGTAATACGATTGCGATCGATTACTATGCGCTCTGTGCCAACCTCAACGCCCAACTTTGCGAGTTGTTGGCGCATTGCCCAGTGAGTCGCCGCTCGATAGCCGAACAGCAGTCCGGTTTTCGCCAGAAATAGCGATCCACCGCAGACAGAAGTGATAAATTTGGCGGTGCTGCCTTGTTTGCGAAGAAATGCTAGTATCTCTGGATCGTCTTCTACTGCCCCTTGCTCCAAGCCGCCGCCAATACAGATAACCTCCAAGCGCGGGCAATTTTCAAAGGTGGTATCAGGCAAAACCATCATGCCGTCATCGGTTTTAATCGGATCTAGCGTTTTCCAGATCCGATGAATCTGGACACCTGGCAACGCACTAAAAACTTGCTGTGGTCCCACCATATCCAGCGATGCCATGCCAGGATAAAATACCAAACCAATGATATGCTTTTGTGAGTCAGTCATGAATTCATCTCCTTGGGGCGATTGCGATTAAATCTGTCCTTATAATAGAAGTAGCAACCGACTTCGCCTAGTCCTCGATCGGGTACTCTTTTTGGCAGCATGACAATTTCCTTGCAGCTTTTATTTAAAGAAATCGACCAGGTGACGGATGAACAAGATTTGCGATCGCAAGTCGTGCCCAAAATCGGTGAGTATTTTGCAGCTAAACGATCGGGAATCTTCTTTTTCGACCAGCTTTTAGCCGATCGAAATCTTCAGAAATTACTAAAAGTCGCGTTATCTGTCGAACATAATCCTGTTGCACGTTACTTAGCGGAGCGCCATACGCCTGTGCATGAAGGATTAGTAACATCGCCCAAGGCGTGGGCAATCATTTGTCCCCGACCCGATCATTGGCACGTGATGGCGGGGCCGATTGTCAGTCGCGGTCAATTAGTGGGTGTAGTGGGTTGTACGCGCGATCGGTCAATGCCGGCCTTCGATACAGAAAATCTAGCGGATTTGAGTGCGATCTGTTTGCATTTGTCTGTTTGGGCTGCAACAGTACGCGCGGCGAAGCTATCCCGTAGGGAATCGCAACACCAACCTTTCAACACCTCACGCCTAACGCCTCGTGAATTGCAAATTGCCGAATTGGTTGCTTTGGGGCGAACCAACGCAGGAATCGGGAGGGAACTTTGGATTACTGAGAATTCAGTGAAGCAAGCTTTGAAGCGAATGTTCCGCAAGCTTGAGGTTTCGTCTCGGGCAGAAATGGTTGCACAGCTTTCGGCGACCAAATATAATTTGTCAAGTGTAAAAATGAAACATTAAACTCCCCGGAACACGTTGGCTTGGTCTCTCCCTCGGTGCCATGCTGACAGAAGGATGCGTTCTCATCCCCTAATGGCGATCGGTCCTGGGAGGACATCTTCGATCGCATTTTCAAAGGCTCATTCGGAAGTTCTTTTTGATGCCATTCTATCGATCTTTTTACGAAGATAATAAACAACAACCTGACAGAATGGCTCGAGTTCTCCTCCATTATCGCCATTCCACTTGCGTAGTTCTTTTCGTATATCTGCATCAGAGGGTTGTTTTTGAATCAATCCTTTGCGAAAGGCCTCTAATACTCCTTTACGAGTACGAACCAACGCACCTTCATTCAAATTCAAGACTTCCTTGATTTCTGTATCGAATTGGTCATCATCTAATTTAACTGTACCGTCTCCCAAGAAACGTATTTTACCTTCGACGTTATGAGATGGATTGGCAGGGTTAAATGTTAGATCGAGATTTCCTTTTTTTGTGTCACAGTGCTGTTTATCTTTCTTTTGCCCTTCTCCTCCTCGACAAGCCCCAAGGAGATTATTGTATTCTAGCTGTCTCTGAGGGTATATATCTTGGCTTTGCCAGTGTTCGATTTTCATGTTTGTTGAGTCAGGACGAATCCGTTGCATACAGTAACAGCAAATTCCTCTTTGCTCGCTCACCAGACTTGCTCTCAGGTCATCTTTTTCGGCATAGTTATCATAGTCAGTATTTGTATTGCACCGATGCTGTGTCAAGGATGTTGGTTCGGTCTTTTTCTGGATGTTTCTCATTCATTACCTTCTAAGAATTTAATCAGCGATCGAGCTTGAGTAATCTCAGGAGCTTCGTGTCCAATTTTTTCAACAAGGGGCATCATAGCTTGACGTGCGCCATCAAAATTTTCATCATCAATTAGTCTAAAAAGAGCGTGAAGCTTGTCTGCTACCTCTTGATTACGTTCTGACGCTCCCATCTGCTCCTCTAGTATTCGGTTGGCATCAAGACCATAAGATTCTAATGGAATTGTAGAAATAACTTTGCCAGTTTCTTCATCACGTTCGAGGACTCTAATACAGCTTGCTTCGACTTCACCAATAACAAGCGGCGAATGGGAAGTGCAAACAAACTGGATTGAGGGGAAGGTTTTGGTGAGGTCATTCACAACTTGACGTTGCCATTTCGGATGGAGATGTACATCTATTTCATCAATTAGGACTAGCCCTGGTGTTTCTTGCAAAATCAGAGGCAATTCTTGACTATATATATCTAATCCTCCTGTCAAGAAAGAGGCATTTTGAGTAACGATTTTGATGGCAATATCGGCAATTAGACCTACCATCATTTTTTGACCTGCACTAAGGTTACTAAAGGGTTGGGGGTTGCCTTGAATAGAAACAACAATTTCCGATCGCTCTGGGTCAAACCATAGGTCATCTGCATTGGGAATACAACGCAAAATAGCCAACTTTACCACCTTGTAACCAGGGCGCATTTGTCCCTGTCGATTGACCGAAGCGATCGCTTCTTTCTGAAACCAAGTATGGAGATCAGCGATTCTAATCCGTTCTTCAAAGCAGTCATAGAAGGCATCCCAACGGCGGGCGGGGCTGGTGTGGGTAGTGGCTTTGGGTTTGCGGTCGCGTTGGTTGGAGGGTAGCCAAGCTCGACCTGCTCCGTAGTAGGCGATGATGGGTAGCCAAATTTTTTCGCCTGCTTCAACCTGTTGAAATAAAGTGGAGATAATTGCTAGAGCGTCTTTGGCTTCTGTGTTGGAGGTTCTAGAGCCGTTAGTTTTGATTTGTCTGAGCCATTGGACTGGCTGACTGTTAATGGTGCCGATCGCTTTAATCTGGACGGGTTTTCGTTCTATAAATTGGGTGATGGTGTCGGATTCGATCGCTTTTAAGCGAATTTCTGAGGGAAGAATGTTACGGCGGCTATTTTTGAGGGTTGTGTCGGGGGAGTTGACCAGCCAAATTCCAGCCGCGATCGCCAAAGCATCGAGGATCGTCGTTTTACCTGTGCCATTGTCCCCAACTAGCAAGGTAAATTGGGGATGCAAGTCAAGGGTATAGTCTGAAAATTTCTTGAAGTTTTCGATTTCTACTCGGTCAATTCTCATGGTAATGTCCCACTGTTGAGCGGTATTCAGCTTGTAATTTGTAGCATAGAAATCATCCTAGTACGACACCAACAGCTTTAATTATAGGATATCTATATGTCTCAAAAAAAAGAACGATCGGACTAGAAACTAAAAGAGCGATCCTCTTCGAGGGCAACGCTTACACACGCTCATTGAATGGCGCTTGACTCACTGGTAATTTTGAATTATTGGGTATTGAGTATTGCGATCGCTAGCAACCTTAACTGATTACGCCTCAATCTTTCAGCGCTACATCAGATCGAGCGGACAATTTTCAGTCCGAGAAGGAAACACTAGGTAGGTGTTTTTTTATGGGCTGTGGAAATTACAAGTGTATCACAATAGGATTACTCCTATCTTCTTGTTATGGAAATAGATCGTGTGCCATTTGTCAATCGCCTCCGGCGCACCATGTCCTCAGCAGAAGCTTGGGGGTTTAGTGTGGTTGGATATCTGATTTGGTTTACCTTAGCGCCGTCGATGCAAGCAGAAATTGGCTCCGCATCGCTGTTGGTCTGGATTCCTGGTGCGATCGTCGGAATTCTGCTCAACCTTCAAGTTCAGAGTTTAGGTGAGAAATATCCAGATGTATCTGGGGGAACACCAAATTACATCACGCGATTGCTCCATCGTTACCCTGCTCTTTCCCGCTACTTGGCGATTGCCTACTACTTGGGGTGGGTTTCCTTTCCGCCCATTAATGCGATCGTCATCACAGAGTTGATCCAATTCCATTTAGAACCGATGGGGCTGAATATTCCAGAAAAAGTATTTGAGATCGGTTTTACTACGATCGCTTACTTTTTAGCATTCACTGGCACCCGCGCCGTCGCCATTCTGCACCTGTTTTTTATCTTTCCTTCGATCGGCTTTTTACTCCTCTTCTGCGTTCAGGGTTTAGGCTGGCTTGCCTTGGAGCCCCAAAGCCCCGGACTGTTGCCCAGCAGCATTGATGCCATCAGTGTCCAGGACTGGCTGAAATGGTACTTGTTTGCCGCTTATAGCTTCTATGGCTGTGATACAGCTTCATCCTTTGTAGCAGACAGCGTACACCCAAAAGACACCCTCAAGGCGCTGTCTTGGGTTGCCTCGTTCATGCCTCTGGTGTTTGTGGGTGGCACTTTAGTGTTGTTGCAGTTGGCAACAGATCCCGGTTTAGAAGGCAATTTGTACGGCAATTTCCTGGTGGCTGCCAAGCCTTTCTGGGGAGACGCTGCCCCTGTCATAGTCACATTGCTGGTTGCGGCTACCTGTTTGTTGGGATCTGCGACTAGCGTTTGCAATACGCCCCGCATCCTTTTCCAACTCGCGCAGGATGGGCTGTTGTCTCCAGTGTTTGGCGCAGCATCCCGTCGGGGTTCCCTAGAACCCGCGCTGCTGCTAAGCTTTATCTGTAGTTTAGGATTTTTAGTCTGGGGCAACACCACTCGAATTGTCGTGGTGTCAGGGGTGAGTTTATTCATTTCTATCATGGGGTTGCACTTGGGGCTGTGGATGCAGCGCCATGATCCAGTCGTGCGTTGGGGGCGACTATCTTTAGCATTGCTGGTGGTGGAGTTCATTTCCCTGGTGGTGGGTGGTGTTAGCTGGGGATGGATGGATTTTGGCCTCGGGTTGCTGTTGCCGTTAGCAGTGATAGCGATCGACGCTGGGATTCGGCGGATTCCTTGGGCATCTTTGCATTTACCGTGGTGGGATAGACTCCATAGCAAGCCAGTAACTCCTCCTAAAAACGAACACTTTGTGATGCTTCAGGTCGGAATTTTGATTGCGCTGATTTGTGGTACAGCGACGATCGCTTGGCTGATCAGATCCTGGCTGCGGGTAGAAGCCGGAACCAACAATCCCTATCTGCTGATTATTGTGTTGATGATGCTGGCATTTGTGGGAGTGGCGATTGCTTGCTGGACAACTCTGCCCCAGGTTGCTGCGATCGAAGAACTAGCAATCTCCTCGACCGCGCAAGCTAAAGAACTGGAGACGACCCTAAACAAACTGAAAAAAGCCCAGATGCAAGTTATCCAAAGCGAAAAAATGTCTAGCTTGGGACAGTTGGTTGCGGGAATTGCCCATGAAATCAATAACCCGGTCAACTTCATTCACGGTAATCTCACCCACCTGGACGAATATACCCAAAATCTGCTGCAGATGATAGAACTCTATCAACAGCGCCATCCCAGCAACGATCCAGAGGTGCAAGCAATGGCAGAGGAAATCGACTTGGAGTTCATCACTGAAGATATCCAAAAAATCGTGTCCTCTATGAAGGTAGGCACCGATCGAATTCGCGATATTGTCGTCTCGTTGCGAAACTTTTCTCGCATGGATGAAGCAGATTTCAAAGATGTTGATATCCATGAGGGAATTGAGAGCACTTTGCTGATTTTGCAACACCGGATCAAAGATAGAGCCGATCGTCCAGCAGTCGTAGTAATCAAAGACTATGCCACATTGCCCAAGGTGGAATGTTTCCCCGGACAACTCAATCAGGTATTTATGAATATTTTGGTGAATGCTCTGGATGCCCTTGAGGACATGAATACCAAACGCTCCTATCAGGAGTTTAAAGACACCCCGAACCAGATTACGATTCGGACTTCTGCGATCGACAATCAATGGGTGGAGGTGGCGATCGCTGACAACGGAATCGGTATGCCAGACCGAGTGAAGCAGCGCATTTTTGACCCCTTTTTCACCACCAAACCCACGGGTAAAGGTACGGGTTTGGGAATGTCGATTAGTTATCAAATCATTACTGAAAAACATGGCGGTAAAATCCAGTGTTTTTCTACACCTGGATCAGGCACTGAGTTTGTGATTCAGATACCCATTCGGCAACAGACAATTTCAGGATTCCCGATCGCTGCTAAATCTTAACCTCTTCGGGTTCAGTGCAGCCCTCAAACAATCTGAGGCGGTACAATAATCAATCAGGGTGTCAATTACCGCCAACTGCTCGATCGCAAGGCGTAAGAATTAAAGAAGCGCGATCGCCCTTGACAAATATGGCACTCTTGGCAGAACAATAAGGATAGAAACCCGCAAGTGCGATCGCAATACCGAAATGAAGAGCGATCGACCAAATGGTAATTTTAAAGTATTGGGTATTGCGATCGGGCGTTGGAAACTACAACTCATCAATCGTCACTAATCCCCCCTCAGTGAACTGAATCACAAGTTCTTGCTCGTCGAGCAAAGCAGTTCCAATCAGAGGCTTTCGCCCTGTAGCAAATACACGAACTTCTCGTTCTTCCCCGTCCCAAAGGATGATTGCTTCGTGAACTGCTACTAGGACTTCACTGTTATCTGCTAAGTTTACAGGCAGATCGTACAGGAACGGCAACCCCAGTAAGGTAACTGCCTCCGGTGGCAAACATAGGTAGTCAGTGAAGCCCGTATCTATGACAAACTCGATCGGGAAAGTAGAGCCGTTTGGGAGGAGAAACGTCAACGCGACGATCGCGTGCCGATCGGTCACAATACCAGAAATCACTTGTTGACACGCTCCATTACACCACCGAACGAAGCAGCCACATTGTAACCAATACGAATGCCAAAAAGTCGAGCATACGGATGCTTTGCCATCAGACTACGTGCTGCTTTTAGCCCTGTTTTATCAACTTCGTAGTCCCCTGTTTCTATATCAATGATGACCATCTTGCCAATATTCTCTTCTAATTCAATTTTTTGGCGGATGGTGCTCTCATACAAATGTTTCGCACGACGCGCGACTTCTTCACGACTCAAAAGGATTGTTTGCATACATTCCCTCTTTTTTGTAACTTTTGATCCTGTTATGGATATGATAGCTCACTTACTCAGCTCGATCGCTCTTGACAAAAATCGCACTCTTGGCATAACAATAAGGATAGAAATCAAGAGAGCGATCGCACTTAATTGAAGGGCGATCGACCAAATGGTAATTTTACGGTATAACGGCAAAGTGCAGCGGCGACCAGTAACCTTGAAATCAGCACCAGCGGCTTGCGTCGATCCGCTGCCATGAGGTGTTAGATTGCGTCGGTACTTGTCTGGGATTGCTCAACCCGGTGCTGATGTATCAAAATACAAGCAACAAAGCCTTAATGTAAGCCACCAAATGTATGACATCAATGGACTCATAAACTCACCATCACTAATTAGACCATGAGCCATACGATTTCTTAAGTTACTACCAGCATGTTCAACAAGTAAACATTTCAAGTCAAAGAGCGTATTTTCATCGAAGATAGAGGTTATCTCTGGACGGTAAAGAGTAGAGTTCAAATTATGTTCGTTCTGAATACCACTGTCGTCCAACCCAGAAGTAATTATGCCTCTTCGCCACATGATATAACGGACAGAGTTTTCAAGTTGGGGAATTAGGATGTGGGTAGATGTGAAAAAGTCTCCAGTAAGTCCAGCATACAGGCCCTTTGCAAACAGGTATTCACGGTTAGGTGGAATAAACGGACTATGCGACACGATTGAGAGAATATCGTTGAGTCGCACACCATGCTCTAGATTAATTTGATCTCTAGCAGGCTCAATATATGCTTTAGCTTGTAGGTTTTGATAGTAAATGGCGTTCCGACACATCTCAAAACGAGTTGCAGCCTCTGCTTCTTCAGGATTACTAGAAAGGACGGAACCTGGTTGACGAGCAATAACTTTGCCCATTTCATTCACCATGAAAACAGGAAAAAGATGAGATACTACAAACTCACGAGCTTGCTGTTGTACTTGCTGCCTCAATCGAGAGACATCAGTTGGGGCACCTAAAAGAGCCAAAGCAAATAGTGCTTCTTGAAAGTCTTTGCCCCTGACATGATTTCTTGCTTCCTCTACCTGCTCACTAATGTCAATTTCGTGAGAACTGGTAATCATCTCGTTGAGAGTTTTTTCCTGATACTCAAGAAGAAGTCTATGAACTTCCTCCGCTCTTGCTTTAGCACCTACAGTTTCCTCTCTTGTGCCTCGAATCCTTCTAAATGCCTCAACAGCTTGTTGTAAAAATTGCGATGCAGCCATGTAACTCGGTGGAGTTCTGGTAAGAGCAGCCTCGGCTTCTTTAACATAAGTCTCGGCGGCTGACATCGAAGCATCAAGTTCCTTGGTGTAATCTTTCTCGATGCGATGCCATATGGCTTTAATACTCCAGAGTGTTCTTGCTCTGGGCCAGTGAGAGGTTGATTCTGCTAAAGTTGCTGCTTTTGAGGAAAGAGCTGCATATTTGGCTGGTTCTCCGAATCGATACTCCTGCAATAGCTCCATTAACTTTGCAGATAACCATAGCGGGTCTTCCCCTTGATAGCGATCGAGAACTGCTTCTATGTGGGCAAAAACAACTTCGTCCTGATGTCTGATTTTGCGTGCCAACCGTAGTGCCCGTTCTATTCTGTCAACACAGCCCCTGCAATGGTCAGGGCTTTCTAACGTGGTTGCTGATTGTAAGTAAGCGGAAATTGCCAACTGAGCCATTCGATTGTCACGTCGTCTGACCCAGAGAATATCTGCTACTCGTGCTTGAAGTTCAGGATCTGATATTTCAGGTGCGATTTCAGCAAGAAAGTCTAGCTGCTCGTCTGTAAGATTCTTGAAAATATGAGCAAAAAACTCTTCGGTTGATTCTGGCTTAATTGCAGCGTTAGTCACGGCTGCCAGAATTGCAAAAACTTCTTGCTCCCTAAGATTTCCTGCTCCTTGCGCCTCCTGCGATTTTTCCCAAAAAGCACTATAATAGGTTAAACAATCTTTCCGTTCGCTGCTGTTCACTACATCGTACCAGCAGGTGTTATTAAAGTCATCTTTTGTAAGAGGTTGATTCAAGGGCGACATAGTAAGAATTTATTCTTTAGTTTCTATTATGCCAAATTTTTATCAAGTCAGCTTGAGTCCCAGCACTGACACATAACCTTTCAACGACTTCCCTCATCAGCAACTTAAGCAATCTAACTATCAATTATACCGCAGTTGCTGTCTAACACTCCGATCGCCCTCATTTACCGCCTGCCCATTTTATTTCTCAAACCAAACTCCAAATTGCTTGAGAGCCAAAGTTTCCCGGATTTGTCTATCAATAAAAATAGAAAACCCCCAAACTCTATCTTTCTAAGATTTTGGGGGTTTTCTTCCTAAATCTCGTTCAAATCACAACTTGCTCGGCTCGATCGCCGGAGCACGCAGAGACAGAGTTTTATCCGCAGCAGCCTTAGCCACAAGCGACGGCACAGAATCGCGCAACTTTGCAGTCAACTGTACAGTAGTCGCATCATAAACCTGAGTCAGCATCTTCGGATACAAACCAATGCCAATAATCGGCACCAACAGAGCCGCAATAATAAACACTTCTCGCGGTTCCGCATCCACCAACTCTTCGTGCTCCGACAATTGCTTATTTTCAGGGCCGTAGAAAATCTCCCGCAGCATCGACAGCAGATAAATCGGAGTCAAAATCACCCCGACAGCAGCTAGAAATACCACGCAAACCTTAAACACAGGATTGTAAGCATCGCTGGTTGCAAAACCTACAAACACCATTAATTCTGCTACAAAACCGCTCATTCCCGGCAAAGCCAAAGAAGCCATAGAACAAGCAGTCCACATGGCGAAAACCTTACGCATTTTCTGCCCTACACCGCCCATTTCGTCGAGCATGAGCGTGTGAGTGCGATCGTAAGTGCATCCTACCATAAAGAACAAACTCGCCCCGATTAAACCGTGGGAAACCATTTGCAGCATTGCACCGCTAGTTCCCAAATCGGTAAACGAAGCTATCCCAATCAGCACAAACCCCATGTGCGAAATCGAAGAATAAGCAATTTTCCGCTTCAAATTGCGCTGAGCAAAAGAAGTTAATGCCGCGTAAACAATATTTACCACACCCAAAATTACCAAAATGGGTGCGAAGGTAGCGTGAGCATCGGGGAGCATTCCCGCATTCATCCGCAGTAAAGCATAGCCGCCCATTTTTAGCAGAATTCCTGCTAGCAACATATGGGCGGGTGCGGTTGCTTCCCCGTGAGCGTCAGGGAGCCAAGTGTGCAGCGGAAAAATTGGCAGTTTGACGCCGTAAGCTATTAAGAAACCTGAGTACAGGAGCAATTCTACATTGGGGGCGTAATCTTTAGCTGCGATCGCCCGCATATCAAAAGTCACCGTATCGCCGTAAAACGCCATCGTCAGCCCGCCCAGCAAAATAAACAGCGAACCGCCTGCGGTGTACAGGATAAACTTAGTTGCTGCGTAGAGGCGCTTCTTGCCGCCCCAGATGGACAAAATCAGGTAAATCGGGACTAATTCCAGTTCCCAAACCAGGAAAAACAGCAACATATCCTGCACGGCAAAAACTGCGATTTGGCCGCCGTACATTGTCAGCATCAAAAAGTAAAAAAGCTTCGGTTTAAATGTGACAGGCCAAGCAGCTAAAGTAGCCAGCGTAGTAATAAAACCAGTCAGCAAAATCAGCGGCATTGATAAACCATCAGCACCCACAGACCAATTTAAATCGAGTTGCTGCACCCAAGTATAACTTTCTACCAGTTGCAGTCCCGGATTGCTGAAGTCGTACTGAGTGTAAAAAGCGTAAACAAGCAGAGCAAAATCAATCAAACCGACAATCAATGCATACCACCGCACCGTCTTGCCATCCTTATCGGGAATCAAAGGAATCAGCAAAGCCGCAGCAATAGGAAACAGGATTGTTGTGGTTAACCAGGGAAAGTTAGCTGTATCCATTGCGTTTTAAAATAAGCCGTCAGTTATTAGGTTTAAACACATTTTGGCAATGTTAGCCTAAATTTTATACTTTCTTTATACGGAACAATTTTTTTGGCTATTATTTGTTTGGACAAATTATGCGATCGCCCAAGTTGAGTTTAATCAAAGATTTATTTCTATTGGCTAATTGTCAATTGTGACTTATTAAGCTAATACCCGTTCTTAAAATATCTTTTGGTGGGAAATGCCATTGCCCATTGGTGTCAACTTAAGCCGATCATCTGCAAGTCCGCGAGTCCGCCAGGGGTTGAAACCCCTGGCTAATAGCGAAAGTCCTCGCTCAGAGGACTAATAGATATCTCCAAAAAAGCCAGTATTGAACAGGCAAGATGCCTGTTCCACAATAAGAGGTTTAAGGAGTTCTTCAGTCCTCTTAAGAGGACTTTAGCTTTGAGACAGGGAATTCATTCCCTGTCGGACTGTCGGACTATCAGTTTTACCTGTTTGTTGACACCATTTGGACAAGGCCGTGTCCCTACCGATTTAACTGACTCCCGAAACGATCGCAAAACCCAGAACTGCGACAAACACAATCAGGGCATAAAATTGAGCGCGACCGCTCTCAAAGTATTTCAAACCTTCGCCCGTAACCAGGGCGATCAGCCCTGTTAAGTTGACTACACCATCGACGACCCGCAAATCCACTTCCATGACTTGCCGCGCTAAACGGCGGCTGCCTTTGACAAAGAGAAATTCGTTGATATCGTCGAGATACCACTTGTTGAGGGAGAACTCGTAAAGCGGTTTAATTTTTTGGGCGATCGCACTTGCGTCAATTTTACGGCTCAAATACATCAGAGAAGCCAAAGTAATGCCCAGCAAAGCAATACCTACAGAGCTTCCGCCCATAATCAAAAATTCCGTCAAATTGAACTCAGCAGCGTGTTCCAAAACTTCTTCGAGAGACTCGCCAGGAGCGCGAACAAACTGCTCGAAATAATTGGCAAACGGCGTACCGAGAAAACCGATAAACACAGAAGGTACTGCCAACAACACTAGCGGCAGAGCCATTGTCAGAGGAGATTCGTGAGGGAAATGGTCGTGTTCATCGTGACTTTCGCCAGTTGATGCCAATTCCTTAACGTTCATCGCTCCAGGGCCGAAAACAACACCGGGTTGCAGGAGTTGCCGCTTGATGGCGCTGTCATTTCCCCGGAATTCGCCCTCAAAGGTGCTGAAATACATCCGGAACATATAAAACGCGGTCATCCCGGCCGTCAGCCAGCTAACAGCCCACAGAGCAGGATTTGCGGAGAAGGCGCTGGCGAGGATTTCGTCTTTTGACCAGAAACCAGCAAACGGCGGAATTCCGCAGATTGCCAAATTTCCGATTAAAAAGCAAGAAGCGGTAATCGGCATATATTTCCGCAAGCCGCCCATGACTCGCATATCTTGAGCGAGTGCGGGGTTGTGGCCGACGACATCTTCCATACCGTGAATGACTGAACCTGAACACAGGAAAAGCATTGCTTTGAAGTAAGCGTGTGTCATCAAGTGGAAAAGTCCGGCACTGTAAGCGCCGACGCCCATTGCCATCACCATGTAGCCGAGTTGGGAGATGGTGGAGTAGGCTAAGCCTTTTTTGATGTCATTTTGGGTAATCGCGATCGAAGCACCCATAAATGCCGTAAAACAGCCCGTGCAGGCGATCAAATTCATGACAGCCGGCAGCCCTTCAAACACCGGGTACATCCGAGCGATCAGGAATACGCCGGCGGCTACCATTGTCGCGGCGTGGATTAAAGCCGAAATCGGTGTCGGGCCTTCCATTGCGTCTGGTAGCCAAACGTGGAGGGGGAATTGAGCCGATTTGGCTGCTGGTCCCAAAAATATGAGGACGCCGAAGATTGTCGCCAGAGTCGCCGAAAGAGCACCGGATTCGACTAATGAGTGCAGACGTTCGCCCATCACCTCAAATTCAAAGCTGCCGGTGGCCCAGTAAATGCCGAGGATGCCCAGCAGCAGGCCGAAGTCGCCGACGCGGTTGGTGACAAAAGCTTTTTGGCAAGCGTCAGCAGCGGGTTTGCGATCGTACCAAAATCCGACTAGCAGGTACGAACACATACCTACGAGTTCCCAAAAAATGTAAATCTGAACGATGTTCGGGCTGATGACCAGACCCAACATCGACGCGCTGAAGATGCTCAGGTAGGCGTAAAAGCGCACGTACCCATCATCGTGAGCCATGTAGCCGTCGGTGTAAATCATCACCAAAAAGGCGACCGTGGTTACGATCGCCAGCATTACCGCCGTCAGGGGGTCGATGATATAGCCCATATTCAGCGAGAAGTCGCCTGCAGAAGCCCACTGAATAGTGCGGGTGTAGGGTGCGTGGCCCTGTAGTTGACTCCACAGCAATGCGAAAGAGAGTACCATTGACCCTCCGAGCGCGGAGACGATTAATATCGCATTCGCTTGTCGGAGTTTGTTGGTTGCCTGGTTAAAGGTGATTAAGCCTAGACCTACTAGCATTGCGCCTGCCAGTGGCAGGACTGGAATCAGCCAAGCGTATTGATAAAGCAGTTCCATGACTGATAGGTAGTTTAAAGTTTCTACTAGATATTGCCAAAACTGTAAACAATTCTGACACACGCCTGCGCGACTGGGCCAAAATACTTGATTTATTTTTGGAATTATAGCCTACAATCGTAGGCATGGAACGCGCCAATATAATTCGGGTAAGGCTCTCCGATATGGAACTTCATGCCCTCAAGAAGTATGCAGAGTCTAGAAATATCTCAATGTCCGAAGCGGTTCGAGATTGGGTCAAAACTTTGATTCCACCAAAGGAGAATTAAAAATGATTGCATCGTTATTCGACAAAGATAATGACGATACCAAGGAGGAAAATAGGCATTCTGCGACATCTGCCTCAGATTGCGAAAAGATGGCACAGAATCACAATTGGGAATTGAAACGAGTTGAGCCAACCGAAGATCGAATTCTGAAAGTTGATTGCGTCTTCAAGGGGCCGCAAACCAGCTTTCAAGATGATTGGTACGACCACCAAGATTAGGAGTTTTGTCTATGACTGTTGTGCAAGAACTATTTGAAACCTACGATCCACTTGAGAAAGCCCCTACCTTGACGCTTTATATGCTCAAAGACGGTGAGGAGTGGGCGCGAATCAGCAGCGATGAACCTGTGATTGGGACACAATTAACTCGTTTGCTTCAGATGTCCCAAGATAGCCGCCCCATCCTGAAACGCCTGGTAAGTAATGGCGAGAGGCTGACTTATCACGTTAAAAAGCAGGGTAGTCCTTGGAAAGCTTACAATATTGTTCCCTCTGATTGGGTTGTTACCAAAGTCGTGCAGTACGAGCCATTTGATCTCGGTGAGTTGCCAGAATTTCGAGGTGTGACAATTGCTTACTGTGAGCGTCAGCCTTTATCTCCCGAAGAGATTGAAGCGATGACCCGCGAAACCATCAGCAAGGTTTCAGTTGATTCCTTTGGCGGAAACGAGGAAGCTTACAAAAGGTTCCTCGCCAGCGAACAATCAAAGGAGTATGTTCAAACTTAGATTGGGCACCATTCTCAATAAGCCTTTCAAGGGCGGGCTCGCCACCACCCCACAATCAAATTCACTCTTTGTGGAACAGGCCCGAAAGGCCTGTTAAGCGAGAATAGACTTATTGCAAAAATCCTTTTCATCAATTGATGGGACGGGCAAGATGCCCATCCCACAAGATTTATTTTTTCTTGTGGGATGGGCATCTTGCCCGTCCTAATTATTTTTGCAAGAGGTCTAATGATGCAAGATGTGAGTTCAAACTGATATCTTGCACTAATTTCAGTAAGTAAGCCCACTTAAAAAAACATAAGACCCAGATACCCGACTTCTTAAAGAAGTCGGGGCTATAACAGCTATGGCAGTTAAAGAATGTTACCTGTTGGCTACTTCCTGAAGTTGCAGCCGTTGAGATGGGGAAACTACGTGAGCCGCGAGCATCCAGGAATCCAGAGTCCGCCGCAGTTCCTCGCGTCCTTGGTAGTCTTCCAATCTAAATCGAACTTTATCGCCCTCAAACAAAATCAGCGTGGGCAGACTTGTCAGCCGGTAAGTGTGGGCCAACTTGAAACATTGATCGGCATTCACCCCTACCAGCTTGACTTTTCCTGCCCACTGTTCCTCAAAAGTCTTAAGCGTCGGGTCGATCGCGCGGCACAAACCGCACCAAGGCGCCGAAAAGTGAACTAAAACGGGGGTAGAGGCTTGAAACACCTCTTGTGCAAAAGTGCGTTCGCTAACCGACAACACCATGAGCCCTCAAAATTTAATAATTTTTTTCTATCCTAGGGATCATGCTACCAGTATATGTTCCTAGTGACACGCATCAAAAAAGGATGAATTTTCCACAGCAGGCCCGTAAAAATGACTACACCTACGTAGGAAGGACGCAGAAACTCTAGCAAATCAAGGGTTTGACGCTTTTGTAGGATTGCCAAAAATGGAATTATTGAGGTTCGAGATTTGATGGTTTCAAAGGATTCTCCAAAACGAGCCTGAAGTCTCCTGTCCCCGTGCCACACTCCGAACAGGTGGTGAAGTACCAAACCGAGGGAAGTGACGAGGGTAAAGCTAGTGCCAATCCACAGGGTGTGGGCCACGCACCAAATCACCTGTCCCACCATTTGCGGGTGACGGGTGATGCGAATGATGCCGGCTTCGTAGAGGTGAACTTGGGGCTTTTGGACGGCGGCAATTTCTAGGAGGTTGAAAGTTGCTGGGTACAGAAACAGAAAAGAAATTGCCGAAAGTATCCAAACTGCAGGTTTAACTCCGGGTAATCCCTGTACTTGCCAAAGCTGCAAACCGTCGTACCGGTGGTTGAAAAAGTAGACAATCAGAATGACGGCTAGTGGCAAACTGACAAGGGCAAACAAAACCCGGTAAAGTCTCGGCCCCATCAGCTTTTCACCTTTTGGCCGGAGGGCTGCTAAACCGCTGTGGGCGATCGCAAAAACCAGTAACAGGCCCAGAATAACTAAGTGGGAGTCGAGCGCCAAGTCGATCGTCATTGTAAATATTAAGAAAAGTTATTGATTCGTGGCCAAATTGTGTCACAAAGTATCTATGGGAGCATTCAGCGGTTATCAGTCAGTTAACTGTTCACTGTTCGCTGTTGACTGTTGACTGTTCGCTGTTCGCTGTTGACTGTTCGCTGTTGACTGTTCGCTGTTTGCTGTTGGCTGCCTACAGTCAACCGTCAACCGTCAACCGTCAACCGTCAACTGACAACTGACAACTGACAACTGACAATTTAGATATATGTCTGACCTTCCTTTCACTTTAGACCAGTTACGCATTCTCAAGGCGATCGCCTCTGAAGGAAGCTTCAAACGCGCCGCAGACAGCCTCTATGTATCGCAGCCAGCAGTTAGCTTGCAGGTGCAAAACTTAGAGAGACAATTGGACGTGCCACTGTTTGACCGGGGGGGGCGGCGGGCTCAACTGACCGAAGCCGGACACCTGCTGCTGAGTTACGGCGAGAAAATTTTATCGCTTTGCCAGGAAACTTGTCGAGCTCTGGAAGACTTGCAAAATCTGCAAGGCGGTACTTTGATCGTGGGCGCTTCTCAAACAACGGGGACCTATTTGCTGCCCCGGATGATCGGGATGTTTCGCCAAAAGTACCCGGATGTAGCGGTACAGCTTCACGTTCACTCGACCCGCCGCACGGCGTGGAGTGTGGCCAACGGGCAAATCGATTTGGCAATTGTTGGCGGAGAAATTCCTACCGAACTTGTAGAAGCTTTAGAAATTGTTCCTTACGCTGAGGACGAACTGGCTCTGATTCTCCCTCCATCTCACCCGATGGTACAACAAGAAACTATCCAAAAAGAAGACCTTTACAAATTGCAGTTTATTTCCCTCGATTCCCAGTCTACTATCCGCAAAGTAATCGATCAGGTACTGACTCGCTGCGGCATTGACACGCGCCGCTTGAAAATTGAGATGGAGCTCAACTCGATCGAAGCAATTAAAAATGCCGTTCAGTCGGGGCTGGGAGCTGCTTTTGTCTCGGTTTCGGCGATCGAAAAAGAGTTGCTCATGGGCGTCTTGCACAAATCTCAAATGGAGGAAGTTTTGGTAACTCGGATTTTGTCGCTGATTTACAACCCCAACCGCTACCGTTCTAAAGCAGCAGAGGCTTTCAGCAATGAAATTTTGCCTTCCTTTGCTACTTATTCCACCATCCACGAGAAGAAAGAACCCCCGGCGATCGATTTGGGATTCATAGAAATAGAAACTCCCAACTCGGCGGGAGCTTAATCTATTAGGTCGCCAGTGGTTAGCAGTTTGCGGTTAGTTGAGAGATTAAAATCTGGTTTAATAACCCTTGGGAAAAATGGCAAATTCCCAATTACCAATTCCCAATTACCAATTACCAACAACTAATTACCAAACCAAAATGGAAGTTTACTGCACCCGCCCGGGCTGCCCGCGCCCTCAAAACTATTTTCCCGACCTCGATGACAGTTCGCTGCTAAAAACGGTGCAGCAAAAGTTTTGCACGACTTGCGGGATGCCCCTGATTTTGAGCGGTCGCTATTTGCCCGTGAGGTTGTTGGGTCAAGGCGGTTTTGGGGCGGCGTTTTTGGCCAGAGACCGCTATACTCCGGCGATGCGGCAGTGCGTTGCTAAACTTTTGCAGCCCTCGGTAAGTTTGACTCCGGCACAGCTAAAAATCGCTCAAACTCTGTTTGAACGGGAAGCGGCGGTGCTGGAAGAGCTGGGAAACGAACATTCGCAAATTCCGAGTTTGCTGGCGTTTTTTGAGGTGACTGTTTCGAGTTTGCAGCCGGGAAAAAACGATCAGTTTTTCTATTTGGTTCAAGAATTTATTGACGGTGAAAATTTGGAGGATGAACTGGCTGTTAAAGGCAAGTTTTCGGAGGCCGAGACGGTGGAGGTGCTGCGGGAAATTTTGAAGATTCTCGATTTTGTACACTCTCGCGGTTCGATTCACCGGGATATTAAACCTGCTAATATTATGCGGGGTAAAAATGGTCGGCTTTATTTATTAGATTTTGGGGCTGTTAAACAAGTAACACAAAGTGTTGGGAGTGCAAAAGCTTCGACTGGTATTTATTCTTTGGGTTACGCTCCCCCAGAACAGATGAGCGGGCAAGAAGTGTATCCGGCAACGGATTTTTATGCTTTGGCTGTGACTTGCATTACTTTGCTGAGTGGTTTGCAGCCGACGGAGTTGTTTGATAGTTACAGAAATGAGTGGAATTGGCATTCGCGGGTGCAGGTAAGCTCGCGTTTGGCTCAAGTTCTCGATCGAATGTTATTATCAGCTCCCAGTCAGCGGTTTCAATCTGCGGGGGAGGTAGAAGCGGCTCTGATGTCTCGGCCTCAACAGCCTAACATCGTCGTGCAGCCGCCGAACCTACGGACTCCGACTCCCCTACCGACTCAGCAGCTACCACCGACTCAGCAGCCTCCTGTACCTGTTCCTGCGACTCCTCCAGGAGGGCTGCAACCTTCGCCGAAAAGGGGTTTTTCGATTTGGGAGGTTTTGTCAGGGGCGGCGTTTACGGGTTTTGAGGGGGGGCTGCTGGCGATCGCCCTGACGAGTTTGCTGCCCTCTCCTGGCTTGAGTATCGGATTGTTGGGGATGATTGTGGGGGGTCTGATTTACGGCCAGTACCGCAGGGCGATCGAACAGACTGAGATGTTGATTATTGGCGTAGGTACTTTGGCTATGCTGGTGTTTTTCCCGGCTTTGCGATCGGCGGCAACTATGATTTATCCTGGTGCTCCGATCACTGGCATATTGTTTGTGGGATGGCTGGCTGCTTTGGGTGCGATCGCTGGAACAGCTATTTTTCGGTTGATTTATAAGTTACTTTCTAATATTTTTTAATCTAAGTAAATCGATGCAGACTCAGAAGTCGATTAACCCGAATTGGGTCATTGGTTGGGGCCCAGAAGCCCGATCGCAGCCTTCAACTTGGGAAACCTCCGGTTTTGTCGCGATCGGAACTGAACCCACCTTCAGCCCCAATCAGCGATTTGTGCTGGTGGGCGACTGCAGCTTCGATCGCATCCCAAGGCTCAAACAACAGACTGACACAGATGGATTGAGCGATCTGGCGATCGTCGCGCGGCTGTGGGAGGAGTCCGGTACTGAAACTCTCAGCTTGCTGGAAGGACAGTTTGCCCTTGCTGTGTGGGATCGAGAGCAGCAAACGTTGTGTCTGGGGCGCGATCGCGTCGGAGCCAAAACGCTCTATTACACCCGTGAGGGAAGCACTCGCTGGATTGCGCCTCGACTGCGATCGCTCAATCCGTATCACGATCGAGAACTCGATTTGGTTGCTTTGCGCGACTATTTGTGCTGTGCCTTTGTACCCGGAGCGCAAACGCTGTGGCAGGCGGTGCGAGAGTTGCGGCCTGGTAGCTACCTGTACTTACCTGATGTTGAGGCGCACAGATACTGGCAGCCGCAGGAGCAAATTGCTAACGCCGATCGCCCTTTGGAATGGCACGGTCAACAAGTGCGATCGCTCTTGGAACAACTGGTGGAGTCAGCGCTACCAGCGGGGGAACCAGTCGCAGCATACCTTTCGGGCGGTATTGATTCCAGTTGCGTGACTGCGATCGCCACAAGGTTGCACGATCGCCCGGTGCACACTTTTTCGATGCACTTTGGCGCCGAGTATCCCAGCGAGATTGAATTTGCCAACCTCGTCGCGACACATTGCGGCACTGTGCACCATATTTTAGAAGTTTCGCCCCAGCAAATTTGGGAGTTGCTACCGGAAACCCTGGCGGCGATGGACGATCCGGTGGGGGAAGGTTTGACGGTTCCCAATTTGCTGCTGGGGCGATCGGCAAAACAATTCGCAGACGTGGTATTAAATGGCGAAGGTGGCGATCCGTGTTTTGGCGGGCCGAAAAATAAGCCGATGTTACTCAACAGTTTGTACGGTTCGATTCAGGGTAAAGCCGATCCGATCGCAGCTTACTTGACTTCGTTTCAAAAATGCTATGTCGATTTACCGCGCTTGCTGAAGCCGGATGTTTGGAATCAGGTTAAAAATGCGCCTTCGGTGTTTGCTGAGGAATTGCAACAGACAGAAACCGGGTTTTTGAATCGGTTGATGCGGCTCAACATCGAGTACAAGGGAGCCGATTATATTTTGACCAAGGTGAATAATCTCACGGCTGCTGCGGGACTAAAAGCTCGATCGCCCCTATTCGATGCGCGAATGGTGGCGCTGAGTTTGCAAATTCCGCCAGAATACAAGCTTTCGGGCGCGCAGGAAAAGGCCGTACTCAAGGCTGCTGTGGCGGATTTGCTGCCCGATGTCATTGTCAATCGTCCGAAAAGCGGGATGGTGATGTCGATGCAGCAGTGGTTTTTGAGGGATTGGCAGCGGCAAGCGCGATCGTTGTTGTTGAATCGTCGTGCTGCGATCGCACCTTACCTCGATCGGGCATTGATTGATGAGTGGCTAAACTATCGTGGCGAAGTTTTTCCGCGCTACGGGCTGAAGCTGTGGCTGTTGGTGACGCTGGAAATCTGGTTGCAGGTGAATCGCCGTTAACTAATATCAAATCCACCCTTCATCGAAACTATTCATCTCTCTCTTCTCTTCCTCTGTGTTCTCTGCGTTCTCTGCGGTTAAATCATTCCGATGCAACTGTAATGGATATTACCTTGACACTCCCCTGGCTGAAGCCGAGGGGATTCTTAAGACATTTCGGCCTTAATATCCTTGTTGCCAAGGTTCCCAAACTCACCACGTTTGCTCTTCGAGCGTGGTGATATTTTTTGGGCGTTTAGGTGACAAGCACCAAGTTTCGCGGAGTCTCCACGTACTATTTCCAAAGCTCGATCTCTGATGGTTTTTGCTGCGCCAATATCTGCGTGTTCGTGATATCCACATTCAACACAGATGAATTTTTCACCATCTCTGTTGGATTGATCGATATGCCCACAATTCCTGCATTTTTGACTGGAGTATTTGGGATTAACTTTGATGACAACCTTTCCTTGCTTTGCAGCCAGATACTCGATCTTCAAAATTAATTCGCCCCAACCAGCATCAGAAATAGAACGATTTAGACCTTTCTTTCTGGATTGCCCGTTTTTAAGAAATCTACCTGTTTTTTCATCAACCTTCACCCGACATCGGCGCATCATGCCGGAAATGTTCAAGTCTTCCAAAGCAATCGCATCAATGTTACGAGCAACTATTTTATTAGCAACTTTCCACTGATAAGCTTGGCGCTTATCGCCAATCTTTTGGTGGAAAAGTCCTAGCTTTTTGGCAGCCTTTCTCCGATTTTTACTACCTTTCGCTTTTCGACTAACCCGTCTCTGCCTAATTTTTAGGGTACGCTTAGCTTTTTTACTGGTTGAAAACTTGGGATTTTCGATTTGAGTTCCATCGGATAGATGAACTAATTTTGTAATTCCCAGATCGCAACCAATTACTTTGACGACATCTTTAAGAGATTTCGTCAGGTAATCGGGGACAGATTTGTCCTCAATGCGAACCGAAACATACCAACCATTCTGTCGCTTCCTTACTGCACAAGCTTTGATGGTAAAGCCGTTGGGGATTGGGCGTGAATTGTGAAACCGCATCCAACCTAACTTTGGTAGGTAAATTCTACTACCCTGTATCTTTACTCCCATCGCGAAAGTAAAAGAAGTAAAGTTGCTGCGGTTTTTGAATTTAGGAAAGCCACGCCCGTCGAAGAAGTTCTTATAAGCAGTATCTAACCGTTTAATATTCTGTTGTAGAACGGTTGAATCTATTCCCGCAAACCAGGGTCTAGCTGCTTTCAATTCGGGCAACGCGGTGATTTGAATGTCCGTCGCACTTCGACGGGGATTTTTAGTGTTGCCCTCCTTGTCAGACTTAGAATCTTTCCACGGATTCCCAGTCGCACCACTCTTGCTAACAAAGCAAGTTAGTGGTGAAGCTTCACCACGAGCTTTAATGTCGCAATAATCTCCCTGGATAAATTGTTGGTTGTATTGAACAATTCTGTCGTTTAAGCACCAATTGTACTGGCTTCTGAGCAGATCTACCCAAGCTGACATTTTTGAGGTCTGCGTTTGATTGGGACGCAGTTTATAAACATAGTTGGTCAACAATTGCAGTTTACCTCTTGTATTTAGCTTGTGTCTACTATATAGTGTCTGTAAACACAAGTCAAGGAATATGGCTAAATTTTCTCCTGATGAGTACAGACATGAGGGTAATGCCGTCTCTTTACTGAACTATCATTTTGTTTTTATCCCAAAAAGACGCAAAAAAGTATTGATCGGTTCAATTGCTGAGCGGCTACAAGAAATTATCTGCGATGTCTGCAATGAAAATCGATGGCGTATTATTGCAATAGAAATCATGTCGGATCATGTTCATTTGCTAATTAATGTTAAGCCAGTAGATGACCCAGCTACAATCATTAGGAAGATCAAGGGACGAGCATCTCATCATTTAAGAAAGGAGTTTCCCGAACTTCTTAAGCTACCTACTTTGTGGACACCTAGTTATTTTGTTTCGACTGCGGGGAATATTTGCACGGAAACCGTTAAGCGTTACATTGAAGCACAAAGAGAATAGGCAGGATAAATCCTGCAACGCCCTTTCATCCCCGGACTGAAGTCACGGGGTTTTCAGGGTATTTTTTATAAATACCCAAGAAACCGGGTTTTTTACCAATTTTAAAGGTTCAAATGCAATATTTTCGTAAAAAACCCGGTTTCTGCCTAAGTCCTAGAAGTTTGAAAACACGCCCTAACCAAAACTATCGGAGACAAACACATAGCCGCCGCCATACCCGACAGCATCATCCACTAATATTAAGCCCTCATTGCCCTGCGGATCTCCACTCTGAGCAAGTCCATAGTTCACCACGCGCAACAACCGCTGCGGCGTAAAAGATTCCAATTCCACAAAATTGCCTGCATCCAGCCACGCTAGTTCTTCTGCTGTTAAACCTTGCCTCACAGTGATGGGCAATTGACGGGCGATTTGTGCCATTGCTTCAGATTTTTGTATAAATAGATCGCGAGTTTCCAAGATTTGACGGGGAGAAGTACCTAAATCAAAAATCGTCACCGCTTGATTGGCAAACCAGTCTGGATTAGTTCGCAATTGATGTACTAAACTGACTCCAGCAGGACTCGCATTGTGCAGCGCATAAACTTTTAAATCGGCATTGCGCCGCAGCATTTCGATGACGGTGTGGAAGATGCTTTGGGGATAGCCGCTGATGCTAATAATGGCGCAGTTGTTTTCAAAATGGATGTTGTTGGCAATCAGGAATTGAGCTATTTCGTCACTGTCACAGATGATTGCGCGATCGAAACTGTAGGCGCTAACTTCGGGATCGATGCTGGCGGGTAAAGCGTCTTGACGGGGAGCAGGCAGCAGTTTTTGTACCGTTCCGTTCGCAGTTTGCCAGCGTTGTAGCCACCCATCACTCTGCGCTGCATTGACGAGAAATAGTTCACCAGTTATCTGTTGACGATTTTTTTGTGAGGTGCCGAGCCAGTACGAAAATAGACCTAGTGCAGAGGCTATGATGTATCCTGGAAAATAATTAAGTATCAAGCTTCCTGAAATACCTGTTACTAAAATAATTATTGCTAAACTTTGTAGATTTGTAGCATTAATTCTTTTTCCGCGAATACTTTGCCCAGTAGATTTGCTATTTAAAAAAAATCTTCCGATACAAAAACAATTGTAAACTGTCCAAACAATCAAAAATGCGCTAGGAATATCTGAAATCACAGAGGAAAGGAAGCCACCGCCGAACGCTACTACAAAGAAGCTTTGAATAAAGTATTCAACAATCCACTGCCATAGGTTTGCTGAGGTGCGAGATTTAAGCCGCTTGTCAATGAAATACAAAAAGTGTTTGGGTGTGAAAAATAGCATATTCTGACTGGAAATATCTGCGATCGCCTTCTGGAAAAATGGATCGGTGAATTGCAGCTTTTTATCAGTGACAGTGGTTGGTTCAAATACAAACGGATGATTGCACAGTTTACAGCGACCTGAGTTCTTGATGCGATCGCTTAAACTGTTGCTGGTTGCACACTGGACGCATTTCATTCGCATTTCGGTTACTCCTGATTAATTTAATGGATTTATATCGTTGGCGGTTGTTTCGGAATGATTTTACCGCAGAGGCCGCAGAGGGCACAGAGGAAGAGAAGAGAGAGATGAATAGTTCGGTTTAAAAGATTTGCCCGTTTAACAAAATGGAATAGTCTTCTCGCTGTCGAATTAATCGATCGCCCTTAGCATCAATCAACACCTCAGCAGGGCGGGGGCGGTGCAGAAAATGCGACGACATGGCATAGCCGTAAGCCCCGCTATCCAAAATCGCGATCGCATCTCCAATTTTGAGTTTCGGTAGCCAACAATTGCGCCCCAAATAATCCCGCGAATAAGTCGTGTTGCCGCAAATATCCGTTTGATGTCGCGATACATCGTCGGTTTCCCAAGTCGCGATCGCCCGATAGCCACCGTGCACCGCAGGCACTGATAGATTTGATACAGTCGTATCGACACCGACAATTTGCCGATTGCCCAGCCACTTCACAGACACAACCTTCGCAAGCATTACGCCGCAACCTGCGATCGCCGATCGTCCCGGTTCAATCACCAACTCGATCGGGCGAGACAGAGCACTCAGTCGTTGAGTAATCGCTGCACCAAACTCCCGCCAGTCAAACACCGCACCGCCTCGATAGGGATAGCCAAAGCCACCGCCAAAATCAAGGGTTCGCCAATCGGGAAGCTTTTGGGCGATCGCAATTAGGCGATCGATCGCCTGCGTAAAAGCACCCGTGGCGTTAGTTCCCGTCCCCCGATAAAAATGCAGTCCGGTAATCCTGAACCCGTGCTGCTGCGCGATTTCGTTGGCTTTCTCGAATTCGGCGGGACTCAGCCCAATCCGGCTGTCTCCCGTCAATTCCGGTGAGTTGAGTCGCAGTCCGATTTCGGGACGGATGGATCTCGGTTGACTGCGTGAATATTCGCAAAAATCCTGGAGTTGCCAGAGGCTATCAAAGTTGAAGCGATCGATCTTCCACTCGATCAGTTGCTGAATATCGGCCCGGCTGAGGTTACTGCCGGTGTAGACGATCCGATCGCACGTAAAACCCGCTTTCAGTCCCAAAAACACATCCCCTGGCGTATTCGCGTGTAGCCCCCAACCAGCCTGCTGGATCAGTTGCAACAGAGCAATATTGCCGTTGGTGACGGTGGCAAAATGAAACTGAACGTGCGGATAGTCGATCGATCGCGTAATATGCTCAATGGTTTGACGCAGGCGATCGGCCTGATACACATATAAGGGCGAACCATAGGTTAACAGCAGTCGCTGGGCCAATGCTTCGGAGAACGGGGGCGAATGTATTTTGGTTTCATTTTTTAGCAGAGATTCAGTCATATTAAATCCGTTAGTAATCAATCTAATTCATCTGCGTTAATCTGTGTTTATCTGCCTCTATCTGCGGTTAAAAAAAGAGAATTTCGCAACCGCAGATGATCGTGGATAAACGCAGATTCACGCAGATGAAAAAAAGAGAGATATGAAGAATTCCGATGAAGCGCGGATTTGAGATGATATCATTCCAACCTCCTTCGATATTTCCAAATGCGCTGTCCAATCTCCGGCGGCAACCAAAAAACATGATCCAGCGATCGCTTAACCGGAATTTCGCCTAAAACCTCAGTTCGCCACGCCTGCCACATCAGCAGCAACCAGAGATTATTGC
Source organism: Microcoleus sp. OTE_8_concoct_300 (assembly GCF_031383065.1). Classification (NCBI taxonomy): domain Bacteria; kingdom Bacillati; phylum Cyanobacteriota; class Cyanophyceae; order Oscillatoriales; family Microcoleaceae; genus Microcoleus; species Microcoleus sp. OTE_8_concoct_300. The sequence continues at coordinate 26,136 of NZ_JANMZH010000483.1, forward strand.
CAATATAGCGATCGCGCATGGCAACTCCGAGTTGTCCAGATAACATCGCGTCGGCCAAATGGGGCTGCCAGCAATTTTCCGATCGCAACACATTCGGATTCAGCCGATCGCCGATCGCACCCCAAAACTCCCGGTAATACCAAACCTTCAAAGGCACACCCATCCCGCGCTTTTCCCGCCAGACAATTTCCGGCGGCAGCCAGCGTTCGGCGGCTTTTTTGAGGATGTATTTTTCGCACGCACCTTGCAGCAGCAGCTCTCCAGGCAGTTGAAACGTCCAGTCCGTGAGGTCGGGGTCACAGAAGGGCGATCGCACCCACAGCCCGCAAGCAAACCCCAACGCCGTTGCCCTCGGCTGAATATTTTGTGCGCCTTTGAGCATCAGCGAAGCGCGCCGCAGTCTCGCCAGCAAAGAGGGACACCTCTTCGACAAACAACCGACACCGATCGCGTCTTGCAGGTAAACACTCAAATCGTGGGCTTGAATACGATCGAGCATTTCCGGCGAAAAAATCCGTTTTTCATACCCATAAAATCGCTGAAACGTCCGCAAATACTGCTGTTCAAAGGTTTCTTTTCCGGCGGGATGCTCTGCACTGTAAACTCCGTTGGCAATCAAGGGTTTATTCGTCCATCCGGCAAATAGCTGATCGCCATTCTCGCCGTTAAACACCACCCGCACGTCTTGTGCCGCCGCCTGTTTGAGCAAAAACAGCGCGGCTGTTGTGCCGTCTCCATAGGGTATGTCGAGGGCTTTGGCGGTTGGCCCGATCGCGCGCAAGATTGCATCGCCCGTCGCCGCCACTCGGATCAGCGGAATCTGCAAAAAGTCCGCCACCTGTTGGGCGTAGGGCAGTTCGGAATAGCTTTCGACACCAAAATCGAGGGCATAGGCGCGCACCTGCAAGCCCGCTTTGACTAGCAGCGCCGTCACCAGTGAAGAATCAATGCCGCCGGAGAGTAAAACGCCGACGGGTTCGTCGATCGGCAAATCTGCCACTTGTCGATCGATCGCCTGCTGCAACAGCATTTGCAATTGTGCGATCGCCTCGTCTTCACTCCGCAGTAATTGGGGCGCTTCCTGCCAAGCTGATTGCAGCGATTGCACTTTCGGCACAGCCTTAGCATCAGGGATTTCCCAAATCATCTCGGTTCCGGCTGCTACGGATGCAATTTGCTCGATCGCAGTTAACGGTGTCGGTACATAGGAAAAGCAAGCGTAACTGTGTAGGGCGATCGGACTCACTTGAGGGGAATCAATCAGCGGTAGCAGCAATTGCATCTGCGTCGAAAACCAAATCGTTTCTTGCGATCGCATCCAGTAAAGCGGCACTCGCCCAAACGGATCGCGCCCCAGCCGTAGCTGTCCCGCTTCCACCTGCGCCCAAGCATCGGACGGTAAATCGGTTGGCCCAAATCGCCCGCAAGCATTCAGCGTCACTGTGTCACCCGCGAGGACTGATTCAGAGGCGATCGCCCACTCTGATAATTTGCCCTGTCGGATGCAGTAGTCAGGCACTAAACGGCTGAGCGTTTTTGTGAGATCCGTCTGTCCCCAGTAGCCGATGAAATGTGAAGGTTTGCCGATCGCACCCATTTATTTCACCGTGAAAGGTTCACTGCCGATCGCGCGCCCATCCAGGGACATCTGCACTTCCCAGTTTCCCGGTGGTGCAGCAGATCCGAGATCGTAAAAGCAGTTGGTATTCCAAACTGACCTATCGATCGTGCGAGTTTTATACTTACTTTGATGAACAATTTGACCGCTGGGATTAGTCCAGTCGCATTGCAGAGACAACTGGCGGTCGATCGGAGCATTTTTCAACCTCACCTGGTAGTAGATGCGAGGATTGATTTGACGGTTGACTTGAGTGAGGCCCTCACCACCCGTTTTAGATAGGGCAATCCTGTCTTGATCTCCCACAACTCGATCGGTTTGCTGCTGCTGATTTTGCGCGAACAGAGTGCCTATACCGATCGCAGAAATGACAGCGGCTGTCGTGGCGATCGCAATCCAGCGATTCCGTCGCTGCTGTTGTTCTAGGGCTTCACGGCGACGCATTTGGGCGATCGCATCTTCCAGAAGTTCATCAGGCAGATTCAACTCTCGTAAAATTTCTCTTACCTGATCTGGAGCCAATTCTAACTCGCGCTGCTGCGATAACTTGTCGATTTCCGCGATTACCTGTGCTAACTGAGTTTGAGTGAGTCGAGTTTCCATAATGTTCTTTCCCAGTAAAAATTAGATATAGAAATCACCTCTGTCTTCTCTTTCTCTGCCCCTGTGTAACGCCAAGAGCGGTTAAATCATTCATACAGCGTATTCCAGGTTTATGAAGTAGGGACACGGCTTAGCCTAAGTCCCTACGGCGGGGATCGATCGGGGGTGTTTTTCATAAAACTGGAATCATTCATATATAATTAGCATTATTCCATAAGTAGCTCTCAAAGTCAATTCATAAAAATCATAACCTTGACCTCATAAAATTCATATTTATAGGACAATACGGTTCAGTTACGGTCGAAACAAGTTAAACACAGAGGTACTGGAATCATAATGAATCCTCCTGTATTTATTGTTTTAAGCACTGCATAGCGCTTAAATGAACCGTATGGCGCCGTGCACACCTTACCGCTATTATTTAAGTTTTGGACTAATCACCAATGACTAATGACCAATGACCAATGACTAATCGCTTTCTTCAGTCTTGCTGGGTAGTAAACTGACGGGCACCGATTAAAGAAAAGGCGATCGCAGCCACTAACAAAACAGGTATGCTGTACCAAGGAAACTTTGCTACATCGTAAGCAGCAGCTCTCAATCCAATGCTGGCATAAGTCAGCGGCAACAGATAAACTATTCCTTTCAGGGCTACGGGTAGCGAGGCTGGGTCGAAAAATGTCGCTCCTAAAAATGACATGGGAGTTATCAGAAAATTGTTGTACAATCCCACAGATTCCAGAGATTTTACGGTTAACCCAACTATCACTCCCAGACCCGCAAATACAGCGGAGTTGAGAATTATCACTAACAAAAATAGTGGATTCAGAAAGACGAGCTTTTGAGTAAACAAAACTGCTACTAAAATCACAGAAACTGAAGTCAGCATTCCCCGCAATATTCCTGCTAGCATTTTGCCCGCGTGCAAAGCGAGCGGGTGTACTGGCAGCAACAGCAATTCCTCAAATGTTTTAGTAAAAAGGCGTTCGCCGCAAATCGAAAATACTGTGCCAGTAAAACTTACTGTCATCGATGAGAGTGCTACCATTCCCGGCAGCATAAATTCTAGATAATTGCTGCCAATTGCAGGTTTAGGCAAGGAACTTCCCAATCCAAAACCAAAAGCGAGAATGTAAATGACTGGGGATACTAAACCAGCGGCGGCAACTGGCAAGATTCGGACTCGCAAATCTAACCATTCTCCCCAAAACACGGTGATTGTGTCTGTTAATATAGTTGTCAGCGATGTTTTTTTCATGATTATATACTACGGTCTCCCTCTAGCAGTAAAGCTATTGATGTATTAAATCTTGTACGTTAGTTAATAACGGTAAGGTGTGCAGCGCGCACCTTACAGATAACGATAAGGTGTGCAACGCGCACCCTACAGATAATTGATTTATTAAATTGTGTACGTTACTTAAAATTGTAAAGTTAAAATGCCAAATAATCAAGGCTGCTGCACTGTTCTATTTTCCTTTCAGTTAAAGGCAATTTGCCTGATTCTACTTTTTCCTGTTCTCGGTTCAACCAAATTGCTTTTAATCCAGCGCCTTTAGCACCGCAATAATCTGCTTTGAAGCTGTCGCCGATATGCAACACATTCTCGGCAATACCGTTGTGCTTTTGCAAAGCAGCGGTAAAAATTTGAGAGTCGGGTTTTGCTGCACCAACTTCGGTAGAAATTGTCACTGATGTGAAATATTCTGCTAAATTTAGCGCTTTTAATACTGCATAAATTCTGGAATCGAAATTCGATACTACTGCTAATTCAATTCCTTGTTGCTGCCACTTATTTAATGCTGGCAATACGTCGGGATAGACGAACCAAGGTTCGGCGGTGGCAAAATGAGCGTAGAGTTTGGCAAAGAATTTGGGAAAGTCTGAAAATTGGTTGAAAACGCCTGCTATTTGAAAAGCTTTCGCGGCAACAGCTTGCCACCATTCAAATTCTAGTTGGGGAATTTTTGCTGTTTCTATCCCGGGAAATGCCATCGGGCTTGCTGAGGCGAAGCTTTGGGAAAATGCTGCATTTAACTCTTCGTTAGAAACAGTTACTCCCCAACTGCGGGCTAATTTTCCGTATACCTCGCCGACGCTACCGCGAACGTCAAATAGTGTACCAGCGGCATCTAAAAAAATAACTTTTGTCATTTGTCATTTGTCATTTGTTATTTGTTATTTGTTATAAGACTTACGCAGGGAGTCCAGAAACCGGGTTTTTTTACGAAAATACTTTGTTACAGCCGGCATCTTGGGTAAAAAACCCGGTTTCTTTGTCGGAGTCCCTAAGTCCTAAACTATTAACTTTTCAGCAACTCCTGAATCGGCTTGCTAATCCAATTAAAACCAACTTTCACTTGATGGTCAAATGTTGGCATCCGATAGAGATAGGCTAAGCGACGAGCAATATGCGCTAGTTGTCCGTCGAGTTTAATTCCTAAACCGGCGAGGGTGGCGTTGTCTATTCCTAATGTCATCATTTCTCCTAGTGGCTGATACCGGAAAGGAAGTAATGGCCGGCCAGTGAGGGATGCCCAAATGTTCCATGCGGTATAATCAGCTTGCTGGAAGGCTGTTTGGGCTGTGGCGGGGATTTTTTGACCGATCGCGTCGTGGCATTCGGCTATATCTCCGAGGGCAAATATGTCTGGACGATCGACTATTTGCAATGTGGGAGTAGTAATTAGTTGACCGCGCTGGTTTTGTTTGAGGGGTAGCGATCGCACTGCTTGACTAACTTGAGTTCCTACTGTCCACAATACTATGTCTACGGGGAGAACATCTAATTGTCCTTTGTAAAGTAAGGATATTGTGTCCGCTTCGATCGCCTCTACTGCTGTTTCTAAGTCGATCCACACTTTCCGTTTTTCTAAAGCTTTGCTGGCGGCTTCGCGGTTGAACTCCGGTGATGTCCGCAGAATCATGTCGCCTTGCTCGACTAACCGCACGCGACCTTTGTCTCCGAGTCGATCGGCTAATTTACAAGCTAATTCTACTCCCGAATAACCGGCGCCGACGATCGCCACCCGGATTTTATCGGTGTTGCTGGCTTCTAAAAACCGCAGTCTTTCTTCTAAGCGGTAGGCGTCGTCGAGGGTGCGAAATGAGTAAGCGTATTCAACGGCCCCTTTGACCATATCTAGGGGGGTTTCGCCGCCTAAAGCTAAAACAAGGCGATCGCACGGAATTTCTGGCCCGTCGTGCAACTGCACTCGCTTTTGATCCACATCGATGCCGGAGACAGTACCTTGACAAAAGCGCACACCTGTACATTGCAAGATTTCGGCAAATGGTGGGGCAATTTCCCAGGTTTGGAGTTCGCCTGTCAGGAGTTCGTACAGCAGGGGAACGAACAAAAATCGATCGCGGCGGTCAACTAGGACAATTTCGGGTTTTTCGGTTTTGGAGAAGGGTAACTGACTCAAGCGCAGGGCTGTGTAGAGTCCGCCGAAGCCTCCGCCGAGAATGCAAATCCGGGGTTGTTGTTGAGTCATGGTGTTTTGTTTGAGGGGCTCACGGTAGCAAGGCAAGTTATCTTAATTGTAACGAGAGTGGGGGAGTGGGGGAGTGGGGGAGTGGGAGACTGGGAAAATGGGAAAATCTTCCCTCTTTCCCTCGAACCTCAACATCCATCTGTTGAATCCGTTAAACTCACGCCCAGAGCACCATTCGACCTAAGCTTTTTATGGGCGGGCAGGATGCCCACCCCACAAGAAAATGCACTTGTTGTGGAACAGGCATCTTGCCTGTTCTTGAGAATGGTGTTCTTCACAAGAAAATGCACTTGTTGTGGAACAGGCATCTTGCCTGTTCTTGAGAATGGTACTCTGGACGTGAGTTAAATGCGTTAAATCCGTTAAATCCGTTACCGAACTGTTTTCTACCTCTCTAGGCTTAATTAGCTCTACCTATTAGCCACCCTCAAATTTTCCGAATGTTCACAGAACTAATTTTGTACTATATTAGTTTATAACGGATTATTTCGCAAATTAAATTCACTTTTAATACGGTCATCTACTCTAACACTTGCCCCCGCACTCACAAGTGAAAAAATCATGCAAATTTCCTCGAATTCTTCTAAATTTAAGAACGGCGATCGCAATAACGAAGACAGCTCATCTTTGTTAAGCAGCGAAGAAAAATATAAAAATTTAGTAGCTAATATTCCCGGTGCTGTCTACCGCTGTACCTGCGACTGTACAAGCCCCGACGGCCCATTAACACGGACAATGGCGTTTTTGAGCGAGGCTGTTCAAGAAATATCAGGCTATCCATCCTCTGATTTTATTAACGATTGCGTCCGTTCTTTTGCCAGCATTATCCATCCTCAAGACCGCAAAAATGTGGATGCTGCTGTCAAAAAAAGTGTAGCAACAGGAACTCCCTACATCCTTGAATACCGCATTGTCCGGGCTGACGGCGAAATTAGCTGGGTTTACGAAAAAGGTCGAGCTGTTGGCTGTGAGGCCCAGGAGAGTAGAGTTCGACAAGAGATACAAGGGGAAATAGAAGGATTTTTGGCAGCACGGGTTTCGCCGATTTCGCCGATTTTGCCCAGCGCAAATTCTCTGTCTCGGGTTGTTTATCTCGACGGAGTGATTTTGGATATTACGGAGCGAAAGCGAACTGAGGAAAACCTGCGAAACACTCAAGATTTTCTGAATGCGGTACTGCAAAATCTGCCGATTAGTGTCTTTATTAAAGATGCTGTGGAACAAAAATTTATTTATTGGAATACTGCTAGCGAAGAATTGTTTGGCTATTCCAGGGATGAAGTGATGTTAAACAATGCTGCTGATTTGTTGGATACAGAGCAGGCTAATTACTTCCAAGCACAAGATTTAGAAGTGTTGGCAACGAGAAAATGCGTCGATTTGCCAGAAGAAACTATCCAACTTCCGCGCCGGGGAAAGCGAATTGTACACAAGAAAAAAGTTCCTTTGTTTGACGAGTTTGGCGCGCCTAAGTACATTCTGGGTATTGCTGAAGATATTACGGAAAGCAAAAAAACAGAAACAGAATTGTCGCGCTTGGCCATTGTGGCTCAAAAAACGCAAAAGGGTGTGATTATTACTGATGCTCAAGGCTGCATTGAATGGGTGAATGAAGGATTTACTCGGATTAGCGGTTACGTGCTGGCAGAAATGCAGGGAAAAAAACCGGGTGATGTACTGCAAGGCCCTCAAACAGACCCGCTAACTATTGCTCAACTGCGATCGGCTTTGGCTACGGGCGTACCGTTCAATCAGGAAATTTACAATTACAACAAGGATGGAAAGGGTTATTGGGTGGCGCTTTCGATCGCCCCAATTTATCAAGAAACCGGGGAACTCGAAGGTTTTATTGCGGTGCAAACTGATATTACCGATCGCAAGCAAGCAGAGGCAACAGTCAGGGAAAGCGAGAGTTATTACCGCTGCATTGTCGAGACGGCTTCGGAGGGTGTTTGGATGTTTGACGCCGAAAGCATCACGACTTTTGCTAACTGTCGGATGGCCGAAATGCTGGGGTATACTGTGGAGGAAATGCTGGGGCGATCGCTATTTGAGTTTATCGACGCAGAATCTAGGGAAATAGCAGAAAGTTACGTGCAGCGCAGGCGGCAAGGCATTCGCGAACGCCACGATTTTATGTTTACTCGCAAAGACGGATCTCACTTGTGGGCGATCGTATCGGCGACGCCAACCTTCGACGCTGAGGGCAATTTTTCCGGGGTTTTGCGGATGATTACCGATATTAGCGATCGCAAACAAGCAGAAGCAGAATTGCGCCAAACTCTCCAAGAGTTGGAATTTGAAAAATTTGCTTTGGATCAATCAGCGATTGTCTCGAATACCAACGACTTCGGAGTCATTACCTATGTCAACGATCAATTTTGCGAACTCTTTAAATATTCCCGAGAAGAACTGATCGGCAAAACCCACAGAATTGTCAATTCTGGCTATCACCCAGCAGATTTTTTCAAGCAGCTTTGGTCAACCATCCGCCAGGGAAAGGTGTGGCGGGGAGAAATGAAAAATCAAGCTAAAGACGGCACATTATTCTGGTTGGATACTACGATTGTACCTTTCTTAAATAGCAGCGGAGAACCCCATCAATATGTAGCAATCCGTAAAGATATTACCAAGCGCAAACACGCAGAAGAAGCGGTGCGGCTTTCGGAAAGTCAATTGAGGACTAAAAATCAAGAATTGGCAAAAGCCCTGCGGGACGTGCAGAAAACTCAAAGCATGATGGTTCAAAATGAAAAAATGGTAAGTTTGGGGCAATTAGTCGCTGGCGTTGCTCACGAAATCAACAATCCAGTTAGCTTTATTTACGGTAACGTCATGCACGCTGACGATTACTTTCAAGACTTGCTAAAAATGCTGGAACTTTACCAGCAAGAATACCCGCACCCAACACCTGCAATTCAAAAAGAGATAGATAATATCGATTTAAATTTTCTGCTCATAGATTTGCCGAAGCTGTTAAATTCAATGAAAATGGGAGCAGAGCGAATTCGCCAGATCGTCCTGTCGCTGAAGAATTTTTCGCGATTGGACGAAGCCGAACAAAAGCAGGTGGATATTCACGAAGGAATTGAAAGCACTTTGTTGATTTTGCAGCACAGGTTCAAAGAAACGGCAGGACATCCGAAAATTACGCTGCTCAAAGAGTTCGGAAATTTGCCCCGCGTACAGTGTTATGCAGGACAGTTGAATCAGGTATTTATGAATATTATTAGCAATGCAATTGATGCTTTGGAAGAGGCAATGGAGACTGGACAGTGGGCGGACGGGGAACTGGCGCCTATTCCTTATTGTCCTTCGCCGACGCTGCGGATTTGTACGGATGTAAAATATGAACAGGATGCTTTGATGCAAGCAGATTCTGCTGTTTCTGATGATTCAATTCGGCATCCTTCTCATATTGTGATTCGGATTGCTGACAACGGGCCGGGGATTCCGATAGATGTTCACGAAAGGCTGTTCGATCCGTTTTTTACTACGAAAGAACCTGGTAAAGGTACTGGTTTGGGGCTGTCTATCAGCTATCAAATTGTGGTGGAAAAGCACGGCGGGCGGCTTTTGTGCAATTCTGCACCGGGTCAAGGCACGGAATTTGCGATCGAAATTCCTGTGGCGAATAGTCAGTAGTCAGTAGTCAGTAGTCATTAGTCATTAGTCTTTAGTCAGTTGGCAGTTGGCAGTTGGCAGTTGGCAGTAGTCAGTAGTCAGTTGTCATTAGTTAACAGTCAACAGTCAACAGCTAACAGCTAACAGTCAACAGTCAACAGTCAACAGTCAACTAATGAAATATAACGTAATTTACGACGGCACTTGCAATCTCTGCGTTACCTTGGTACAGTTACTAGAAAACTTAGACCAAGGCCAGCGGTTTGAGTATATTCCCATGCAAGATTTAGAACAATTAAGTCGCTTTGGGATTACGTCTGGCGACTGCGAAATGGGGATGATTTTGATAGATGGCAACACCCCGGAACGACGCTGGCAGGGCAGCGATGCGGCGGAGGAAATCGGGCGAATATTGCCGGGAGGTGAGGTGTTTGTGGCTGCTTACCGGGCAATGCCGGGGATGAAGTGGATGGGCGATCGCGTGTACGAACAAGTCCGCGATAACCGCTATACTTTGTTTGGCAAGCGTCCGACGACTTACAAATCTGCTTATCCTGTTGGCTGTAGGTCGATCGACAATTGCGATAGTGTGAAATAACTCACTCCTTCGCACCTTTCTCAAGAACAGGCAGGATGCCTGTTCCACAAAAATTTAATTTTATTGTGGGCCGTTGCTCTGAGCAACGCCTCTAAAGGGATTATTACCAATGGTGCAAGATAATTGATATCAATTTACTTAGGATGTGGCGCCAAATCCCTGCTACAATCCCTCGAACTTAACTATTAAACAAACCGAATATCTCGCGGCAAAAGTCTTTGAGCTTTTGGGCAGACTCCGCAGCGGGTTCGGTTTGACCGAAAAAACTCCAATTTTCCACGGTGGAAAAGCGCCACTGCTGACCAGTATGATCGTAACCGGCCACCTCAACCCCGATCGCCCGACGGCTTCCTTCTACCGGATCTTGGTAAAATCGGATTTGAATCAGGATGCTGCGGCTTTGCAGCAAGCGGCTTCTACCGGGGAAATGGAAGCCAATGTCGATCGAATCTGGATCTACAAGTTCCCTGGTATCCTCGTCATTCATCCAAGGCTTCAAATCGACTTTCGTATCCGGGAATTCGGACTTGAATAAATTAACAACAGCAGCAATTTTGCTGGCAACTTCTATATTTCTGGCTTGTTCGGCAGCGTTCACTCGAAAAACTCCTATCAAATACAGTTATTACATGATTTAGCTAACAATGTAACTGCATACTGCCTGCTTTAAACAGTGAACTATGGACTATTTGATAGATATTTACGAATTGACAAATTTCCAACTGTGTGTTAAGCACAAGTCATACCATTTGAGATTTGAGATTTGAGATTAAACAATTGGCAATGACTGATTCGGTAAGGGTGGTTAATAAATTTTATCAAAACATAGGGTAACTGAAAAGGTGACATTGCTCCTTGGTGTCAACAAACATCTTAAATGTAATATCGGTCTTGTATGTGAGTCCAGAATGCTCTTGAGTCCCCTAACCCCCCTTAAAAAGGGCAGGATGGGAGCGATCGCACGCCGCCTAAAACAGGAGGGGATGCCAGCGATCGCACTCCGCCTAAAACAGGCAAGTGAACGGGTTCTCAATCAGTAACAACCGTAACTTCACAGATAGTAGAAATTGATTCTGGCTCTGGCAAAATACGCACGCGAGCGAATTTTAAACCGCTGACTCCTTGCAGTGATTCTACCAAGCCAGTCTGAACTTTTGGCTCTACCCAACCTTCGCGAGACAAGTAGCGCAAGTATTGTTGGTACTCTTCCCATTCGTCTTCCGCTGAATAAACTACCGTTAACATTCCTGGCTGGGTAATTCGCTCTTGTAAGTCTTTATCAACGGCTTTTTCGATCCGCTTTTTCACGAGTTCGTAGCGGATGTCGCGAGTGCCTTTTACGTCAAACATTTTTTCGGTGTTTTCGTTGTGAAAAATGTCTATCGTGGTATTCTGCACTAAAACTAAATGTGCGAGTTCCATGTTAATTTGAGACTCGGCTTGCAGGCGAAAAACTGTGCGGCCGCAGTCGCAAATTGCTCGCAGTTGTTCGTACCGCAAACTGTGCAGGTGAAACTGGCTGAATTTGGGGTCGATCGATTTTCCTACATACATCATGTGATCGATGCCGTCGGTGCATTCGATGTCGCAGTAGTGGGGGAGAATTTGCTGCATTTTTTCTTGCCAGCGGGCCCAAGTTTCTTGGAGTTTGGTGCTGATTAGGTTCAGCATTTGGTCGTAGCGGGTGCGATCGCTGTAAACGCAGTTGTGTTCGTTTTCACAGGCTGCTCGGTAAGCTTCAACGGCTGCCTGAACCCTGGAGTCGCACTGCAGAAAATAGTCAAAATATACTTCTAAACGCTCGTTTAAATACTCGGCTGCTCGCACCTCCATATCGACTGTTACTTTTTCTTTTAAATGCTGGATGTAGTCGAGCAAGTCGAGCCGGAGTTGCTCGCCGAGGTGGGTAGTTTGTGTTTCGCAAACGGCATCAGCTATGGCTAAAGCTAAGCGGAATTGTTCGAGCAAATCAGTTTGAATGGCTCGGTTTCTTTCGTCGCTAGAACCGCGAATGTCCGAAATTCCGTACAGCGGATGAACGTCAGCAAATACGATTGTTTCTGCGGGCAGTCCCCAACTTCGCCTTTCTGCTTCTTGGGCGAACCGCCACTCGACTGCGGGGTGGATGTTGTGAATTTTGGTAAACCGCTCCTGGATGGCTTGCCGCAGGGCTGCAATGAAGGCGGGAATGAGTTCTTGGGCGTGTTGAGCGTCAATGCCCTTGAAGTGGTTGGGCCGATCGCACAACAGCCCCACGACACCCAAAATCTGCTGCCCGCACCCCTCGCGGGTGATAGATTTGACTACTAGGGGCACCAGGAGCATTGATCGAGTCCCCATTTTCCGCAAAGTTCGATCGCACTCGGTTTCGCACTCCCGGCGCAAGTCTGGCACGTTCCAAACTTGATTTGCTGCTGTGGCCTTCAAAAAGTGAGAATCTTCTAGGGAGTGCATTGAATAAAGAATCGGCTGTAAAGGTTGGCGGTCTTTTGCAACTAATAGCTGTACCTGTTCGTCGTCGGGGCGCAGCAGCAAAGTGCCGTCAGCATTGAAGAGCGATCGCAAACACCGATCGATTCTCTCAAATTTTGCTGGCCGCAGCATCGAATCTTGATCGATCAATAACTGAGTCAGCCGCCGAATTTGCTCCTGCACGGTGACATCAAAACCTTCTAGCAGCAGCCAACCTTCTACGCGGTAATTATCCAACTGCAATCGAGCGGCTAAATTTTCCAGTTGATTCGGCTGCATCAGCCAAGCTTCCCGTTCCGCCACAGGCATTAATCTTAAAGAAACATCCGCAAATTCATCTATTTTTGAGTCAATCCGACTAATTTTCAACTGTTCCGAACAGAGCCAAAATTCAATAAATCTGGGTTGTCGGTGTTTGGGGTTTTTTACACTCGCGGTGACAGGTTCGTCTAGCACCTGCAAACCGTCGATATCAATTTGATAATATTGCTTAAATACCCAGTGCAAAAGGTGGTGGCGGTACAATTGTCCTGCTGTTTTGCCGTTCCAATCCTCGAACATTTCCAGCAGAGTGATGCCGGTTTCTGCAAACCCACCGTTGGTAGATTGAGTTGCCAAGGAGGTGCCCTCCCAACCGGCCAAGCGACAAAATGCAGCGTTAGCGTAACGCAGGGCAAAAGTTCTCGGTTCCATTACTGCGATTAAAACGCGGCGGTCGCCTAGAAATTGAAACAGTCGCTTTAAATCTTGTTTCCACGTTTTCAAGGGTTCAATTTCAGGAGATTCAGTGGGTACTTTGCCAGCCAAAGCTTCCAGTAGCTGTTCTATACTTGGTTCGCTGGGCAGATTGTTACTGTCTTGATCTGTTGGGACGATATCTGTCGCTGGCAGTGATGTTACGGAGTTGTTGTTGTTTTGATGGGAAGACGATTTAGGAGTTGACATGAGTAAAACACCTGAAAGCAGTGGATTTTGCCAAAAAATATCAGCGATCGGCGATTATGGCTTTGTAAAGAACTTAGATCCTGTTTGTAAAGTTTGTGTGTGGGTATGGGAAACTGGGTTTTTTCTCGGACGATGGGCCCAGGGACTGTTACTTTTATTCACAAACAACCTCTCAGTCTCAACGTTATAGGTAGTATTAACGTGTGTACTACCTAGGGGGTAACACCCATTATAAGCGGTATATAGTAGCGGATAGTGTCAGCAACTAATGCTATTTGACTCAGAGGCGAGATATATAGCAGGTTTGGGTTGAATGAGGCACAGCCCTGGGAATTGGTAATTGGTAATTGGTAATTGATAATTAGTAATTGGCAATTGGCAAGCAGGTTGTTTGTCAGTAATTTAGCAAATAAACTTGCGACCAAAATTTAAATATACTGGCTATTTGGTAACGCAAGTATTAACATATATAATACAGCAAACAGCATTGGGGAAAGGACATACTTATGGCTTTAACGATTAACAATCTCATCAGCGATGTGACTGGATTTCCTGTATTTGCTGGCGGTGGACCACGTCTTTTGGGATTTGCTACATCCGATGAGATTGACGTAGAGGATGGAAATTTGTCGTCTTTTCCCTGGGGAGTTTGGGGACTCGACGGCAACGATACTATAGGAGGTTCGTCGGATTCCAATGAACGGCTGTTAGGAAATAATGGCAATGATGCGATCGGCGGTGGTGGCGGAAATGACATAATTTACGGCGGGAAAGATAACGATCTCCTGGATGGAAATGAAGGCAACGACGTAGTTAGGGGCGACGCCGGAAATGACATTATCTTTGGAGGGCCGGGGAACGATCTCCTGCGGGGAGGGCAAGGAGACGACGATTTAGACGGCAATGAGGGCAACGATTTCTTGGTGGGCGATCGGGGAGTTGACGTGCTCACGGGAGGCTCCGGTGCTGACATATTTGTGCTCAGAAGCAACGAAGGATTTGGAGTCAATGGAGCCGATGTCATTACAGATTTTAGGTTTGACGAGGGCGATCGCATCGGTTTGACTGACGGTTTAACCGAACTAGACCTCCTCTTCACGGACGACAATTTAATCGCTTACGAAAACGACGGAATTGTAAATGATATGGTGATTCTCAACCGAAGAGACGGACTGATAGTGGGAGTAGTTTTAAATGCGGATAACTTTGAACTTGTCGGTGCATTTGAACAGGCTAGTCCGTTTGCTTTGGCAATTAATGGTTCTCAGTTCCAGTTTTTGGCTTAGTTATCTGTAGGGAACTAGACGGGCGATCGGGCTATTTCCGAGTAGGAGACACGGCAGTGCCGTGTCCCTACATATCGTGGTAAATCTATCTCTAAGCAACCGTACTTTGCAGAATTGATATTAAAATAGTTATCCCTTTAGATATTTTTTATGCTAATCTAAAAGTAGAAATTCCAACTCTGGGAAAGTATATATGACCCTTGCGACTCACCCCAAATTAACTGCACTCCCAGAACAGCGGTTGATTTTGCCGCTATTAATGACTTGGGAACAGTTCAAAGCTTTGGATTCCTTGCTAGAGTACACTCGCAGTGTTCGCTTGTCTTACCTCGACGGATATGTGGAAATTATGACACTTTCGCCGGAACATGAAACCATTAAATGCCTGCTGGCAGGAATGTTAATGACATTTTTCGTAGAAAAAGATATTAGTTTTAGACCGACGGGTAGCGCTACACTCCAAGGGGAAGCAAAAGGCAGCAGCAAGGAACCAGATTTATCTTACTACTTTGGCGAAAACAGACGGCAGCGAGAAACACCCGATTTGGCGATCGAAGTTATTTTCACTAGCGGAACTATCAACAAACTGGAATACTACCGCCGATTTAACGTAGCGGAAGTTTGGTTTTGGGAAGACGGAGTATTTTCGATTTACCAACTGAACTCGGAGGGTTACGATCGGGTTTCTCGGAGTATGCTGTTGCCGGATTTGGATCTAGAATTGCTGGGGAGATGCCTGCAAATGTCCGAAGAAAAAGAAGCTATGAAAGTGTTTCGGGATGCAGTTCGAGCTTCCTAACTTAGAACATCTACAAGTAAAATATGGCAAAATTACGAAATGTACGAATTGTCATAAAAATCGCGATCGTCTACAAACCTAAAGCGTTTATACTTTTCAAATATTTCATTTTCATCTATACTACTCAGAGTATTAGGACTTACGCATTTCGACCAAAGAAACCGGGTTTTTTACCGAATTTGTGGGTTATAACGCATCTTCTCAGCAAAAAACCCGGTTTCTGGACTCCGATGCGTAAGTCCTAAGTATAAAAAATCTTACTCTTCAGCAAGCACCTATGAATAGGGGTTATTCGCGGTTTGATTCCTTCGCCAGCATCCTAGCAGGAACAGTAACTGTAGCAGCAATAGTCGTTTTTGCACCAGCACCGATTTGCGCTATATCTTCACCAGAAATCGCCAAACTAGCTGAATCTGTCACCGTTCAAATCAATGCAACACTTCATGGTGGCGGGTCTGGATTTATTATTGCTAAACAAGGCACGACTTACACGGTTTTGACCGCTAATCACGTTGTTGCTAATACTAAGGATACCTATAAGATTCGCACTTCTACAGGAAAAGAGTATCAAGTAACCCGAAGTGTACTATTGCAGAAAAGCCAGAATGCTCCAGATTTAGCAGTCGTAACATTTAACAGTGCAGAATCTTATCCTATTGTAACTTTAGGCGATTCCGAACAAGCGGCAGTTGGTACAGGAATTTTTGTGTTTGGCTATCCAGGTAATAGCTTGGAAGAAAAGTACGGAGCTAAACGCAATTTTGAATTTTCACCTGGCTTTGTTACCAGCCGTCTCTCGAATCATCCATGGGGTTATACTTTGCGCTACAATGCTATTACGAAAGGGGGAATGAGTGGAGGGCCGGTATTTGATGGAGAAGGGCGCGTAGTTGGGGTTCATGGATGGGGCGATCAGGATCTAGATCGCGTCACAGATACGGACAAAAAAGTTGTCACAGGTTTAGCCATTACTAAAACAGGGTTTAATTCAGCGATTCCTATTAACACTTTTATAGCTAAATTATCGGAGGCGGGATTAAATCGATCGGCACTTTTAATTAATACCTCTCCAACCGCTAATGCACCTCTGAAACTGAACAATCCGCAAGATGCTAAAACTTATTATGTTCGAGGTTTAACTCGGTTTGATAAGGGAGATTTGTCAGGGGCTGTTGCCGATTTTAACCAAGCAATTCAAACTCAATCTGATTACGCGGAAGCTTATTTCTATCGAGCCCTCGCTTATTCCGATTTGAGACAAATGCCCAAGAGTATCGCTGATTATAGCAAGGCGATCGCCCTAAATGCCAGTTATGTCGATGCTTACTACAATCGGGGGCTGGTTTTGTCGGCATTGGGAGATAAACCGGGGGCGATCTCCGATTATACTCAAGTCATCCGCTTGGATAGAAACTTTGCAGCGGCTTACAACAACCGAGGATTAGCACTTTCGGACTTGGGCGATCAAAAAGGAGCGATCGACGATTTCAATCAAGCGCTGCAAATTAATCCCGGTCGCGCTAACACTTATTTTAACAGAGGATTGGCGCTGTTTCGCATCAATAACGATCGCTCTGCCTTAGCTGATTACACTCAAGCAATTCAACTCAATCCCAATTATGCTAAGGCTTTTGCTAACCGAGGAATTACGTTGGTAAGAATGGGAGATCAAAAAGGGGCGATCTCCGATTTGCAGCAAGCGGCTCGTTTATTTAAGGCTCAAGGAATGAATGCAGATGCTCAAAAAGCATTAGATTTGATTGGTCAATTGCAAAGGTCAAATTGATTTGATACAGTACACCTTTTGCATTATTTCGGTACTCAAAATTAGAAATATTTCGCCAGTCCTGCCTTCGCAATAGTCCGACAGTCCGGCAGGGGTTTAAACCCCTGCCTCAAAGCTGAAGTCCTCTCAAGAGGACTAATATCAAATCCGATTAATTGCACAGAATATTTGTAGGGAAACGGCACTGCCGTGTCCGTATCCGCCGTAGGGAAACTATCGAAATAAATACGGAAAGAGGACACAGCAGTCCTGTGCCCCTACCGAATATCTGTATTACGATCCGTCGATCGGCATTTCAGTCCTTTTCAAAGGACTTTCGCTATGAGACGGGGGTTTGAACCCCCGTCGGACTCGATAACAAACGCGATAATTAATATTACTATTCCCCTAAAACCTCACCGTCACCAAAATCACCCGCCGAGGCTGATTTTCCGCTTCAATAGTATACTCAACACGCCCAAAACCTTTCGGCCCCGGTTCAACTAAATCATAGCGAGATGTCACTGTACCGGCTGCTGTACCGTATTGAGCAAAAACAGCACCAGGATTTCTCCCAGCAGACGCATCCGCATCGCCTCCCCAAGAGCTCGTATCATCTATTCGCGATCGAGTTGGCAATACAGAAGCCGCGATTTCTGGAGGTGTTAATCTTTGATCGGCTAAAACTTGTTGAGCGTTATGAATAGCGCACATTGTCGGCCCGGAAATTTTGGCATCGCTATACTGATCTTCCCACTTTTGCACGAAGCCAAAGCCCACATTCGGGCCGACTTGCTCCTGTCTTTGTCGGCCCCACAGCCGACTGGTATCTGATGCAGAATTAGAACCGCTCCCTGTCTCGGCTAATTCGGTTCTTTTGCTAGTAAAATTGCGAGCGACAAATTCTTTATCTGCCGTGCGAATCCGGTTGGCGGCGGCTGATTCTATTTTACTGCTAACATTACTATTGCCTTGTAAGATTGGTGAGAGAACGCCGGGGATGGGCTGTGCTCCACAATATTTTTGAATACCGTTAAAAACGCGATCGGCTGATAAAGCACTAATCGGAAATTCTAGGGAATAAGCTTCGGCAGGTTTGGGGAAAAAGATGCCGGATGTTGCGGAAGCAGCAAAAGAAGCTCCACCCCAGATTACGATACGATTAAATTGACGGCGGCTAATACTCATAATTTATCTTCTCCCTGGAGAGCTAGCGCCCGGCTCAAGATTAAATTTGAAGAAGTGGTAGGGTCTTCTGTTACAATTTTGAGCTGTGGAACAAGATATCTCAAGAGATAA
>NZ_JANMZH010000179.1:0-1272 GCF_031383065.1 Microcoleus sp. OTE_8_concoct_300
CCGCGAATTGGTGGTGCGGACCTTGGGCCGCATGATCTTGTCGTCCATCTTGTTGCGATCGAGATTCGTCGTCTACTAACAGAATTCGTCCTTTAAAGGAGGGAAGGGTATTCAGGAGGGACTTTTCTGTGATTAGGACTCCACAGCCAGAATCTTCAATAATGTACTGTTTTCTGGCTTCTGGGTAGTCTGGATCTACGGGGACATAAGCGCCACCTGCTTTTAAGATTCCCAGAATGGCGACTACTGCGAATGGCGATCGTCGCAAGCAGATCCCCACGGGGATTTCTATCCCTACCCCAAGGTTTCTCAACCCATGAGCAAGTTGATTAGCTCGATCGTTCACTGTTGAGTACGTGAGCTTTTTGTCTCCCATTACCAGAGCGATTTTCCCCGGAGTTTTGGACGCCTGTTCTTGGAAGAGATGGTGAATGCACTGGTTTGATAGACTATCCATCTTTGCTAATTAGGTTTCATTAATGCTTTTAAATATTGACTTCATATCGATTTACATTAATATCTTGTTTGTTGCTGAGTCAAGCGTTTGCCAAATTCGGTCAATCCAATCTAGATGTTCCGGTTTCATCAAACAAGAACGCAGACAGGTAATAGACTCCTGATCCCAATTGATACCTTCCCCAGTCTCTAAAAATAGTTCTTTCGGTAGATTAGCTAGAGCTAAGTGAAGATTTTCCTCTGCTGCTGCTTTAAAAATCTCCTTCGCCAATCGTGAAGATTCACTCGCACTCTGAGATTTTACAACCCAAACAACGATGTCCAATTGTGGCGGGAAAGCTACTATAAATCGCGCATCATTTTGCAGTTTCTCAAACAAAGTCAGTGCTGCTGTTCTCGACTTACTCAAATAACCAGCAAACTCACCACCTGGAATTAGAGGTAATAACCGTTGAGTTGCCCAAAGTGCCACCGCCGATGAACCCGCTCTGGAACATTCCAAGCTAATTTCACCTAAATGCAATTCTTCAGAACTAAAATAGGTGTAAGGTGAATCATGTTTATAAAGCTTCCCAACAGAGGGATCTTTGAACAGAATACAGCCACAGCCGTAAGGTTGGAGTCCATGTTTGTGCGGATCGACAACAATGGAATCAACCTGTTTGAGACAGTCAAAAGCGGCTCTGGCTTCGGCATCAAGATTATCTACCAACATAAAGTAGCCGCCGTAGGCAGTATCTGCATGGATGCGGAACCCATATTCAGCCTGTAGTTCTAGGATTTCTGGTAGAGGATCTATAGAACCCGTTGCTGTTG
>NZ_JANMZH010000573.1:0-2231 GCF_031383065.1 Microcoleus sp. OTE_8_concoct_300
AAGATTTGCTCCTACGCGCAAGGCATGGCGCTGTTGAGCGCGGCCTCGAAGTCGTACAACTATGACTTGAGTTTGAGCGAAATTTCCCGAATTTGGAAGGGTGGCTGTATTATTCGGGCTGGATTTTTGGACAAGATTAAACAAGCTTTCAAGGACGATCCCGAGCTGCCAAATTTGCTGTTAGCGCCGGAGTTCAAACAGAGCATTCTCGATCGCCAATCAGCTTGGCGGGAGGTGTTGGCTACTGCTAGCACACTGGGGATTGCAGTGCCAGCCTTTAGCGCCTCGCTGGACTATTTCGACAGCTACCGGCGCGAAAGATTGCCGCAAAACCTCACGCAAGCTCAGCGTGATTATTTCGGGGCTCACACCTACGAACGCACCGACAAACCGCGCGGCGAATTCTTCCACTCTGAGTGGACGCAGACTGCTAAAGAGTCGCTGCAAACTGGTAGTACGGACTAATTAATTTTTGTAGGGTGCGTTTCGGCGCACCTTACTAATTTCTGGTGTTGAACCGCTTTGGTTTCAGCAGTTAAGGGTTGTCATCTGGCAAAAGGCTGAACTAAGTAAATCAACGTAATTAAAAGTAAAACTATCTCCATCTCCATACGTTAGAACCCCGACTTCTTTAAGAATTCGGGGTTCTGGGTATTCTGTTTGTGTGAGGTGGGCCTACTTACAGGCTATTCAGTTTTAGGATTGGACAGGACGCGTTGGGCCAGAGCAAGAAAATGACTAGCATTAAGTTTACCCACTCTAATTTATCCTTGGGGAGAATTAGCTTAATTTTCTCTATAACCTCTATAACTCTTTTCATAGCTTTTTTCCTCCTTTTTTTTCGTTAGTGGGAGACTGGCTTTTCCTTTTCCTTACCTTAATAGCTAGAGAAACCATCTGTCTAGCAATAGGAGCGATTCTCTTACTTTGGTCCCATGCATCCTTCCCTTCCGGGAAGCTTTTGGATCTCAGAAACAAAAAAATTTGTTTGTCGCGATCCTAATCATAGATTCAACGAACCTATACACTTATTGTAGACTGCTTTTGATGGATTGAGTAGCGGCGGATAACCGAACATGGCTAGCAGGAAATAAAAGGAAGAATCTGGGCCGTTTTACGGCGGGGAGTTGTCAAATACTAAACTAAGTGCATCATTCGGCGAGTGAAATCGCTGCATAGAGTCAAACTTTCATCCGCCTCCGCAGACAAGGGAGATCGACCTGTATCTTTTATCTCACTGATGAATCATGCTACAAATTTCTAACACTGTGTTCATAGACGATCGCGAAATCGAGATTAGTGCGATTCGCTCTCAAGGTGCGGGGGGGCAAAATGTAAATAAGGTGGCGAGTGCTATTCACTTGCGCTTTGATATCCCAGCTTCCTCATTGCCCGATCGCTACAAGCAGCGTTTGTTGCAAATCAACGACCAGCGCATCACCTCCGAAGGTGTGATTGTCATCAAAGCCCAGGAACACCGCAGCCAGGAACAAAACCGGGAGGAGGCTTTGAGACGGCTGCAAGAACTGATTAAAAGTGCGATCGTCATACCGAAAAGGCGCAAACCCAGCAAAGCGACTCGTAGTTCCCAGCGCAAGCGTCTCGACAGCAAAACCAAGCGAGGCCAGATTAAAGCTCTGAGAGGGAAAATTACGGAGTGATTGATAATATCAATTCCTATTAAAATTAGGATATAATTGTAGGTGATGATTGTTAGTTTTAGGAAACGGCAATGACAACTACTGCAAGTAACGAGCCGACGCTGGGGGATGTTATTGAAAAGCTAGACAAGCTATCGGCTGAAGTTGAGAAATTATCAACTGATGTTGAGAAAAATAATGACAAAACCGACAGATTCAATGACAAATTCGATAACTACCAGAAAGCTACCCAATGGGTTGTGCAACTTGCTTTCACTTTGATTGCAAGCGCCACTATCACGGTGATTATCACTTCTGTTCTCCGTAAGTAATACCAAATCCTACTTTAATATCCTCTTTATAACTTGCTTGTTAGATGCCCGACTTTTTCAAGAAGTCGGGGATATAATCTGCTTTTTTAGGTTGGTCTAATTAGAACTAAGCAACAAAAGTTGTCAGTCGGGATTTGGTGGGCCTAAGTCGTCAGGCAAATCGTTAAGCGTTTTTCCCAAAGCTTTGCAAAGAGCTTTCATTTGAGCAATGGTCAGTTCGGGTTCGTCTAGCCCTCGTTCCCATTTGCTAATGGCTTGC
>NZ_JANMZH010000575.1:0-2411 GCF_031383065.1 Microcoleus sp. OTE_8_concoct_300
AAGATTTGCTCCTACGCGCAAGGCATGGCGCTGTTGAGCGCGGCCTCGAAGTCGTACAACTATGACTTGAGTTTGAGCGAAATTTCCCGAATTTGGAAGGGTGGCTGTATTATTCGGGCTGGATTTTTGGACAAGATTAAAACAGCTTTTAAGGACGATCCTGAGCTGCCAAATTTGCTGTTAGCGCCGGAGTTCAAACAGAGCATTCTCGATCGCCAATCAGCTTGGCGGGAGGTATTGGCTACTGCTAGCACACTGGGGATTGCAGTGCCAGCCTTTAGCGCGTCGCTGGACTATTTCGACAGCTACCGGCGCGAAAGATTGCCGCAAAACCTCACGCAAGCTCAGCGCGATTATTTCGGGGCTCACACCTACGAACGCACCGACAAACCGCGCGGCGAATTCTTCCACTCGGAGTGGACGCAGACTGCTAAAGAGTCGCTGCAAACTGGTACTACGGATTAATTAATTTTTGTAGGGTGCGTTTCGGCGCACCTTACTAATTCCGGTTATATCGGAATGATTAAACCACAGAGGGCACAGAGGACACAGAGAAAGAGAAGAGAGAGATGCATAATTCCGATGTCAACGGATTTGATATAAGAAATTTACAAATGATTTAGGATTGCTATATTGGTCGTTAAAGAGCGATCGGGCGCTCGCCAGTGCTTCTTGTCTTTCTGCCTCTGTCATGTAATCATCGCCTTTTAAACCTGATGGCGGGTGTCGAGGATCGCCACCTGCATCGAGGAATCGCTGACGTGCGATCGCCATTAATTCTCCTAATCTCCGGTCTTGTTCTCGAACGATATCCTGCGGTTTCGTCATAGTATTCAACCTCGTCTACACGAACAGTCTCGCCACTTTGTAGTATATAGCGATTCTCAGATAAATGAGGTATACAGAAACCCTGTATTGTCAAGCTTTCCAGGTCAAAATTCGTACCTCACCTTTTTGAGAAAGGCTATAAATGATAGACATCTATTTAAAATAAGTGTAGCTTTATGAAACCTTTTATAGTAAGAGCCGCTGCCGTTTTCGGTGAAATTGCCGTAGCGGTATTGGATACATTGAAAGACGAAGAGGAAAAAAAGCGTTTATTAGACAGTGGTATTCGGGAAGTGGATGAAATGACGGGAAAAGAGTTTGAAAAATTTCTAGATGTCCATTTTAGATACTTTGGTTATAGTGTTACTTTAACTCAAGACAGCCAAGATTATGGGGCGGATTTAATTTTATACAAGGATGGCTCAAGAACCGTGGTTCAAGCGAAAAGAAGCAAAAATCCAGTTGGGATTAAAGCAGTTCAAGAAGTAGCAGGAGCCGTCAGACATTACAAAGGAAATAAAGGCAGAGTAATCACCAACAACCGATTTACAGAAAACGCTTGCAAACTTGCTAAATCTAACGACGTAGAGTTATGGGATCGAAAAAAACTAATCGAATTCATCCTGCTAGCTAAGAATTGTAAATAACTTATAGCCTTTCTCAGAAAGATGAGGTACTCATGGGCATAGGGCATAGGGCATAGGGCATAGGGCATAGGGCATAGGGCATACCTCACTTTTCTGAGAACCGCTATATATACTAAACTAAGTGCATCATTCGGATCTTGAAATCGCTGCATAGAGTCAAACTTTCGTCCGCCTCCGCAGACAAGCGAGATCGACCTGTATCATTAATCTCACTGTTGAATCATGCTACAAATTTCTAACACTGTGTTCATAGACGATCGCGAAATCGAGATTAGTGCGATTCGCTCTCAAGGCGCGGGGGGACAAAATGTAAATAAGGTGGCGAGTGCGATTCACTTGCGCTTTGATATCCCAGCTTCCTCATTGCCCGATCGCTACAAGGAGCGTTTGTTGCAAATCAACGACCAGCGCATCACTTCCGAAGGTGTGATTGTCATCAAAGCCCAGGAACACCGCAGCCAGGAACAAAACCGGGAAGAGGCTTTGAGACGGCTGCAAGAACTGATTAAAAGTGCGATCGTCATACCGAAAAGGCGCAAACCCAGCAAAGCGACTCGTAGTTCCCAGCGCAAGCGTCTCGACAGCAAAACCAAGCGAGGGCAGATTAAAGCTCTGAGAGCGAAAATTACGGATTGAGGGATGAAAGGTCGATCGGGCGACCGCGATTTTTGTAGGGGCGGGTAAACCTGCCAATATCTGCCAATAATTGACAATCTCAAAAACCCGCCCGGCCGGGATATTATGGTCAATCGATCGGACATGATATGAAAGGTCGATCGGGCTTTTTGACTTTTTAGTTGTCAGTCGGGATTTGGTGGGCCTAAGTCGTCAGGCAAATCGTTAAGCGTTTTTCCCAAAGCTTTGCAAAGAGCTTTCATTTGAGCAATGGTCAGTTCGGGTTCGTCTAGCCCTCGTTCCCATTTGCTAATGGCTTGC
>NZ_JANMZH010000640.1:0-2552 GCF_031383065.1 Microcoleus sp. OTE_8_concoct_300
CAGATTTACCAAATTGTGTCTATACTAGATAATTGAATCCGGCGATCGCGACAAATAACGGGTACATTAAGAGACAAAGCAGTAGCAGCAATAATGCGATCGGGCAAATGGGGAATTTGCGATCGGTCAACTTGCCTTAAAGTCAAAGCTATATTGCGATCGAAAGGAATTTCAACCAATAAGGCATCATCGCTCTCAACTTCTCTCAATAATAGATCGAGAGTAGTTGAATTAATCCGCCCTCTCTCGCTCAGATAGACAATTTCTGCTACTGTAATTGATGAAAAAGCCACCTGATTTCCCTCGGCAGCTATCTATTCTATTGTGGTTCTAGCAGTCACCGAAAGTCGTGAATCGGCAAAGATATACCAGATCGCAGCATGAGTCTCCGCTACAGCACGCAGCATTAGAAATCCTCCCTTGGGAAATTCGCCCATTCTTCGCTGCGAACTTCATCTATATCAGCGGCAGAAGGTGCAATTCCCAAGTCAGCACATAAACCCCACAACGATTTGCGGGGAGCGGGCCGAACAACTAATTCTCGTTCTATTTCAGGAACAATCCACTTAATCAATCGTAACTTTTCGGCTAGAGACAAGTGCTTGACAAGATTTAAAACCGCCTCAAAAGTCATATTTTTTATGTTTAAATTGGTGATAGATGTAATTGTAGCATTTTGGCTGCCAAGGACAGCATCACCAGGTTTGGGTTGAGAAGATTCGTTTACCGCGGTTCCCGGAAAAGTGAAACTTGTGTCGAAATTATCTAAACGTGCTATATTCAACTCCGTAAACCCTGAAGTGCGCTTTCAGGTATTGCAAATTTATCCACGAGTCAACTGAATGCTCTCTACTTTCAAGAAATTAGCTTCAATTGCAATCATCTTTGCCGCCCTAAAACTTTTAGTTAACTCTCCCCCTTTCAGAGAAATAGAAAATTATATCGCCAATAGAAACCCAGCAAGTGCCACCTTAGACACTGAAGCTTTGCACCAAAAATCCAGCAGCCCGCCTCAGGTACCTGGCAAAAAATCACCGCAGCAAAATTTCGATGTAGTAGTGTATGGCGATGAAGTACCGGGGATATGTGCGGCGATATGGGCTAAGAAAACTTTAGGCCCAAAGGGCAAAGTTGCGATCGTGCGATCGAACTACGCAAGTGCTCCTTTGGGTGGCTTACTCACCCGCGGCGGTTTAGCTTACATCGATTTAGATAAAATCCCCGATTGGTACCGCCAACCCTACGCCCAATGTTTTAAGGAATTCTTAGATAAAGCGAATGCGCCGGAATCTTGCTTAGACCCAAAACTGGCAGATCGAGCTCTCAAACAGATGCTTTCAGCCGCCCAAGTCAAAGTTATTTCCAACTCAACTCTTACTCCCTACGTCATAGATAAAAAAATTGAATATGCCGAAGTAACAGGCAGCAATATAATAATTAAATCCCACTCTTTTATTGACGTAACTCAAGACGCAGAATTGGCAAGAAAAGCAGGCTTATCTTATTATACAGGATATGAATCTCAAAATATAAAATCAAAAAATGAAACTTTAGCTGTATCTGTAGTTCCGATAATTACGGGTATAACGATGTCGGAATTGCGCAGAATAGAAGATGAAATTCTCTACAGCGCCCCATTGGTAAAAAAGATTCAAGAAACAATTACAAAATCTAAAGATCCTGCCAGTACAAAATTCTGGATGAAGAATTTCTGGAGTACGATTTATCAGTCATATACAGACGGCTACGACATCAGAAGCGCAGCTATAGGAGCAGCGTATCACATAGACAGAAATCTGCCCTTCAGTCAAAATAAAGGATTCTTTTTTGATAAAGGCAATGTCTGCGTTTATAACAAAAATGTGCTGTCCTGGAACGGGTTTCTGTTTAAATACCAAGTTGACAAAATAATGGAGATGGAAGCTAACGGCCGAAAACCGACTCCTGAGATGATTAAAGAAATGTCATATCTCCAATACTGGCTACAAAAGAAGTCCGGTAAAGATGTGAGAGTATTTATTCCGGACGAGATTTATATCAGGCAAACTTTGAACGTCCGCGATGTGGTAGATCCGCTGACGGGGAAGGAGATTATCAAAGGGGGAACAGCAGCGTCCAAGTCGATCGGCAGTTTTTCCTACGATTTCGACTTGCGGGGCGGAGTCAAGCATTTATCGGCGAGAATTCCGCCGCTGCCAGTGTATAATTTCGGGATAGAAAGCGCTTTGGCTAGCAAAGTGAATAATTTAGCCATTGTCGGGCGATCGTCCGGTTATGTCGGTATGGCGGTATCTGTCGGGCGAATTGCGACAGTGAATATTTATCAAGGACAAGGTGTGGGCGTGGCGGCTGGTTTGGCTAGCAAGTTCGGTGTGCCGCTGAATACGATTACTTCGAGTGAAACGAAACAAACTCTGGAGACTTTAACGGGAAAAACGACGTATTTGTCGGGGAGAGATACGAGTTATGGGGTGGATTATAAGGAGGTGAAATAATTAAAGATATTAAGAGGAATGAACCGCAGAGGGCGCAGAGGGCGCAGAGAGGAGAGG
>NZ_JANMZH010000212.1:0-7038 GCF_031383065.1 Microcoleus sp. OTE_8_concoct_300
GGCCAAGTCAAAATGCAGGTGATTGGTGCTTTGATGCGAAAGTTAGTGCATTTAGCTTTTGGGATTTTAAAATCCCAAAAGCCTTTCGACCCCAATTATTTGACTGCTACCCCTTGACAGTTCAAGACAGTATCTACAGGAATCAGGGTAATCGACCGGACATGATATAAGTCCTATTTACTTGCCATTTTGTAACTTTCTTACCTCTTTGTGCACGCTCATCCCAATTTCCAGAGCCTCATTCAGCAACCGCCCGTATTCAGTCGCCCGATCGCTCACATCCACCGCCATCAAAGCAGCCAAATTACTTTCAATATTAGCAAATAACTCGTAACGGCGACCGATAAAATCCTTATTTTCCCTAAGAATTCTTTCTGTCCGCAAAGCACAAACCAAACTTTCCCTAGTAATCTGTAATGCCTCAATTGCATCTCCTCGGTTAATTAAATTGGCTTGTAAATTGCCAGCAGCCGTTAGGCGATCGATAATATCTAAAGCCTGAATCACCTCATGATACTTCTCAACTTCATCCAGCAGACCCGCCAGGGTTGCCAGAGGCTTTGCCTTAACCCATTTATAGACATTCCAAGCAACAGTAATCGCCAGGGACAAACCTAAAGTTATTTGTAAAACCCTGACAAATATCTCAGCATCGCTAAATGAACCAACATTATGTTGATTAGCCAGTAAAGCAACAGGCAGCGAAACAACTAATGTCAAGCAAAATATCAGCAACTCATTCAACAAAAGAGAAAACAGCTTTTTCCCGTCCCGTAATGCAGCAGGTCGGTAAAAATCCGCTGCAAAACCGTCGCTCAAAGCTATTCCGCTCAAATCCTCCAACTCCTTCTCAGGAATCTTTAGCTCATCCAAATCCGCTTGTATCACTCTTTAAAATCTCCTTAAATTGGGATTAATTACGATCCTCCCAGAGACATAATTGATTGCCACAGACTCATATAAAAATTGCTTTCTCGGTTTCGGAACAGTTGAAAAGCCATTCCCGACGACCCAAAAAACGGTCTCAGCGTCCATCCCAACTGAGTGCCAACAAACGCATAGAGTCCCAACCAAAAGCGCAAAATATTTAGCCTGATTTCTTTGCCTTCCGCATCTTGTTCGGACAGAAAGTGCATTCCTTGATAAATGAAACTTACCCCCAAAAATCCTGTGATTGCCATAATAGCAACATTCAACACCAGAAAAAAACTGTAATTGGGACTGCTTAGAAGAAAAAACAGACTGACAGGTGCAAATCCAAACAGCAAAACGCTAATCATCGCCATCGCTGTCATCAACAATGTCAAATACTGCTCAAAAGTTCGTTTTGAACCAAACATGACATTAAAAAAGTACAGGGTGGGAAAGCAGATAATCAGCGTCAGCAAGTAAAGTGCTGGCAACTTAATTGCTGAAACCAGACATTGCATCCACGTACTAGATGCACCTAATATCGCTCCGTAAATGCCAAAAAATACAGTACTAGAAATCAACAAACCGAAAATTTTAGATTTGAGCTTGACACCTTGGCGAATTTCTTCGAGAAACTGTTGCCGTTCCCGCAGCAAATACATTACTACTGAAAAATATTTCACGGGCTCTCCTTGTGACTGATGCGACTCTGAATCAGTCATACCTCAAGCTGAGTTCGATCGGCAATCTTGGCAAATCAGCGCACTCTATGTTAAGCAATTATTCTTGCAGATACAGGACTTACACAGAACCTAATTATGTAGGGTGCTCTTCTGCCACGCACCTTACCGCTATTGACTATCGGCTGGATATTTCTTGTCAAATTCTAGTCACATTGTCTCCAAATTGTATCCAAAAAGGTTATTTGATAGTCATTTCGTAGTCATTTGTAGTCATTTGATAGTCACTTTGACCCCCGACTCAGCCGTATTCTAGGCCATAAAAAACCTCAAACCGTTGATTTATCGTTGGTTTGAGGTTTTTTAGAGATAGAAGCGGGCAGCGGGAATCGAACCCGCATAGTTAGCTTGAAAGGCTGAACGAGAACAATCTTGAATCCCTTACCCGTGCAACGTTCTAGCAGTTGCGACACAAAGCAGACAGGGAATTGTATTCATTCTGTATTCAAACGGGTATGATGGGGGCGTTGAGTTGACAGAATTTTATGGTCAATCTTCCACCGAGCAGAGCTAAAAAAGGCTCCGTAGTCGTCCAGACCAATGAAGGGCGGCTGCGCTTGCAGATGCCGAGATATCTTTACGGGGGCAAGCAAAAATTCCTCTACCTCAACTTGGCAGATACTCCTGAAAACTGGAAGCTAGCAGAAGCTAAGGCACAGTTGATTGAATCTGATATCAAGTTTGAGCGGTTTGACTCCACACTCAAAAAGTACAAAACCCAAACTCACTTGACCGTCGTTGAAACTGTCAAGCCTAAACCAGAACTGACGCTGACTAAATTGTTTGAGAGATATTTGGAGTTCAAGAAGCCCACGCTCAAGCCAACAACGTTCAATTACATGGTGACGGGCATTCAGAGTTATATTGACCGCTGCCCTTACCAGCCTCTATCAGAGGACAGCGCTTTGCAAGTACGCGCTTGGTTGTTAGAGGATACGACTAACAGCATGACCAAACGAGTTTTAACCCATCTAAATGCAGCGCTGAAATGGGGGATTAAATTTAAGATTGTCAAGGGTTTAACGGCTTCCCCGTTTGAAGGGATGTCGGCAGAGTTGCCCAAGCACAACTGGGAAAGTGACCCGGAGCCTAATGCTTTTACGGCTCAAGAAAAAGAGCTGGTATTGGAGGCTTTCAAGAACCACAAAGGAACGTGGAACGGGAGGGGAGAAACGGGGCAAAAGTTTTGTTTTTACTACCCTATGGTGCAGTTCTGGCTACTGACTGGATGCCGTCCCTCTGAAGCTGTAGGTTTGAGGTGGGGTGATATTGCCCCTGACTTTTCTCACATTGTGTTCAACGGGAGCATACAACACCCGAGCGGTAAGGAGACAAGGGTTGATGGCAGTAAAAACAACAAGCGGCGTAAATTTCCCTGCAATCAAGAACTGGTTCAGTTGTTGAAAAGTATTAAGCCACAAAATCTGACTGATAAAGACAGATTGGTTTTTCCGTCACCTATTAAGGGCGGGGCGATTAACTACAACAATTTTACTAAGCAGGTATGGCATAAGTTGGTTGACCCAATTACTGAAAGCACCCGCCAACATCAACAGGATTGTAAGACAACCACGCCTTACTCTTGTCGGGATACTTTTATCAGCGAACAGGTAGGCAAAGGTGTACCGAGTGCGGTGGTTGCTAAGTGGTGCGATACGTCAGAAAAAGTGATTAATGCTGTGTATTTAGACGGCAAGATTTTGGAGCATTTGCGCCCGCTTTGATACTGTTAATATGTTGATTCTACGAGCAACTTTTGCGAAACAAAACTTTACAGTCGCTGTGTTGACAAGGAACTGTAAGTCTGCAATCGTGAGTAATTAAGGAAGATTGATGCGCGACTGACTAGCACTGCAAATGCTAATCAAGTCACGACTTCCCCAAACCGTTGTGTTGGAACGTTTGGAGCCGAATAATTATGACATTTTTAGACGATTGTCTTGACGGACGATCGCAACTCTTAATGATTGAGTTTGCGAGGTTTCGTGGTGTTCGGTTTAACCGAACCCCTTTCAAGGATATGTTTTTTGCACATACCCTTGGAGGTCAGAAATGATTGCACCTGAAGTTTTGTTGGAATCTAAAACAGCCCGCGATGGACAGTTGACTCAAGTTAGCAACGAGGCTGCATCGGACGTACTCAGCAAGGCTAAGGGTTTGGTGTTTGCTTTGTGGCAAGGGACTGGGACTGCTACTACAGAACAGATGGCTGAGTATTATGAAGTGCCGACTGAAACGGTAAAGACAGTTCTAAAGCGTCACCGAGACGAACTAGAACCAGATGGATTGACTATTTTGCGAGGTAAAGCATTGAAAGAGGTAAGGTTCATTATGAACCTGACCTCAAACGAGCAACCTCACCTCACAATCTGGACACCCCGCGCGGCACTGCGACTCGGAATGTTACTGAGGGACTCAGCGGTAGCCAAGCAAGTCAGAAACGTACTGCTGGACGTTGCCCAAGCAGCCGAACCGCATGACACAAAAGATTCCCAGTCACAAACCGACATCGCTCAGATGATAGAGCTAGCTAAAATCCAAGCTCAAACCATCAACGAGCAGCAAAGGTTACTGACAGCAGCCTTAGCGACTCTCGGCAAAACCAAAGCAAAGGACAAAAAACAGCCCAAGTGGACACCGCGCAGCACCAGTCATTTGATGGAATTTGTCCGTGAAGTCGGCTTGGAACCTCAGTCTGACGGTCAGGTTTACGTTTCTGACCTCTGGCAACAGTTGCGTGACTGGTACATCAAAACTGGGGTACTGAAGGTTGAACTTGTCAAAGGCAAAGAAAAGTTAACTTGGCGCGATTTGCCAAACAAGCGGGACAACCCTGTTAAAGCTATCAACCAGGTGTATCGAAGGTTTTGTGAAATTTTTCCCAAGCTTCGGAAACAGCGGTACACGGAACGGGGTGAATTAGAGCGACGTGGCTGTAGCTACTTGACGGGGATTGGATACGTGCAGAAGTCCGCACTGACTGGGGAGGGCGAAGTATGACCTTTTTAGATGATGCCCCCTGTCTTGACGGACGATCGCAACTCTTTACGTTTAAGGCGAAAGAGTCAATTACCATTGACCGCCCGACTCTTGAGCGAATCCTTTTTCTCTTGAATGGGTGCAGAAACCATTTTGAATATTTGTGCAGCAACGATATTTTCGTGTTTGCTACAAAAAAATACCTTGCCGACCTAGACAACGTTGAATCTCGCAAAGCGCTTAATTTGCTCGGCGTCTGGACGGATACTTGGCCCGATGGGAGTGAGGAACTCGCAAATTGCTTGGATGAAGCCGTGCAATCGGTTGAGTTCATTTTGGCCGCTAGTGCTGGGGGCGGGAATGACTAAGCCTGCTGCCAGTTGTCGCCGGATTGACCAACTCAGGGCGCGAGCTTTTAACTGCGGATTCACCAATGAAGACGCCAGACAGTTTGGAAAACTCAGCAAAACTGCCACATGGGAAGCGCTGCTAGAACTGTACCTCGTTGACGGTGAAACGCTAGACACAGTGCTAGACACACCACTAGATACTGTAGACACAACACCTGAACCGCTTGATTTACATGGTGTAGACAGTGTAGACACGATTGACTGGACTAACGACGGTTCATTCCCTGTGTGTTTCACCCGCCAGAATTCCACCAGCTTTTTAGACTGGGTTGACTTCGGGCAATTCATCGCACTCGTACTCGCATCGGCGGGGGTCTTTGTGTTGGCTATGACTATGTGGCGACAAATCAATCCCCTGAATTTATTTCCTCCCGTCCGCGTCAACATTCAAATAGGAGCACAAAGATAATGGGATTAATGACAACTTTATTTGGCGGCGGAAGCTCCAAAGATATCAGCACCAAAAGTAAGGTAATTGGGAAGGCGACCGATGCGACTGTTATTTCGCCGCTAAATCCTGGGAAGTTTGGCAGCGTCCGCAGTACGCCGATTGTTGAGGCTCCGCGCTACTTTACCAAAGAAGAAACGGACGCAATGAAGGCTTTGGCAAAGGACAAAACAGAGGGGGCGCGACAGGCTAAGCGTGCATACAAAGCACTCTCAAGAATTGAAGAAGCAGATGCAAAAGTCCATAAATCGCATCGGGCTTACGAGTCAAGCGTTGCCACTAACGAGCTAACGAAAAAGCGCGCGGACGTGAAGCACGCCAAGAACTTACACGCACTCCGCCCAGGGTACGCTCGCCTAGGTGTCGGATTGGAAAAAGCCGAAACTGATGCTGCTGCGCGGATTGAAGCCATCAGGACTAAGCTTTTGGGAGGTGGGGATAAATGATTAAAGCGATCGCACTCGGTAACAACTTTTTGCTGACTGCGATCGCCTCCAGTTTCCTCTGCTGGCTGGCGTCGCTTCATCATTCCTTACTGCTGTTTGTGCAAGCCTTATTTGCCCTCAAACTCATCCTCAGCGCTACTGCTTGGCTTCTAGATGATGCCATCATCGCCATTCTGAAAATCGAGCTGTTACAACTGCGCTTCCGGTTGATTGCCAGCACGATCGGCGCGCTTGTAGGTGTGGGGGTGATGCTATGTCGCTCTTGAAAATCTCAGCTCTTACAGTGTCAGGCGTCACGCTGTGGCTGGCTCCCCCGTTTGTTTTTTCTCGAAAAATTCCCCTGCATAATTTTCTGCAAGGTGTCGCCCTGGTGTCTGGTTTCGCTTGTGCTTTTGAGGCTCGCCGTTGTGCTTTAAAGGCGGCAAAAACTGAGGAATTTGAGGCTATGAAAGATGCTGCGGTTGCCGCCGATGTAGTTGATTCCATAGCAACATCAGCTTACGTTAGCGAACAGCAACGACGGAACGAGGCGGAACTCTTGATTGCATCCGACAGCAACAGAGAACTGCTAGAACGCGCACTAGCACTAAGTTCTGAGGGCGAAGAAGCAGAGAACGTTCAACTAGCCCAGAATTCCGACCACGAACTCCGAGAACGGATTCTGCAATTGCAGGCTCGTGGTTATGGCAAGGCAAAAATCATCCTTGAAATTTGGGGCGTAACTAAGGGTGGCTCCCCTAAATACAAAGCAGCAGAGGCTGAGTATAAACGCTTAGCAGAAGAAGTAGGATGAAATCGTGGGCCGGGGGGGGAGCTAAGCGTGGCCCGCCCCCCCCGGCCGCGTTATAGGAGCGCCGCAGGCCCGGAGTAAAATAACCGGGTCGAGTGATACCCGGTAAACATCCCACAAAAACACAAAACATGATATAGTATAAAATTTCAAAAATTTACACCCAAAAGTAAGCAACTGGCAAAAATTTTGAGTGGCGGGCGTTCTTGCCTAGATTATGGATTTAATGCAAAAGCTCCGGGAACGTCCGACGCCAAAATTTAGCGAAGCGGTTGCCAGTTGCGGTCGGGTAAGCCCTAGAATATAGAGCAAG
>NZ_JANMZH010000213.1:0-1052 GCF_031383065.1 Microcoleus sp. OTE_8_concoct_300
ACACTGTAATGCAGCCCCAGCAAGTGCGCGTTTTGCCGGGAAAACTCGACAACATCCCCGTTTTTAATAGTAATAGCCCCGAAGTTGTGCAAACGGAAGGCATTTTGCTCTCCACATTTCCGCAGGAATCAAAACAAGTACCTTCAGCTCATTTAAACTTTCCCTTCAAAGGCCGATTTGATATCTTCGCCCACCACATTGCAAAGGCCGCAAATAGTACCCAAACTCGCACCTTATTTCAAGGCATAATTGTTCACAATCCCAATTCCGAACCTGTCACTTTAAAAATATTACAAGGAGCAAGTTATTTAACTCGACCCGATGCTTTGTTTGTCGATTTGCCTTCCTATTTAGAAAATCGATTCGGCACTGTGTTTGCGGGGCCTGGCAGTCGTCTGACGAGCGATGTGTTGCGGGGGCACAGACAAGGCATTTTGCCGGCGGCGATCGAAATACCGGGCAATCAGAGCCGAATGCTGATGAATTTGCCGATACCTGTAGGGAATGTTACGCCTTCTTCTAATGGTCGATCGACCTTGATGCGAATGTCGAGCAGCAATTCGGTTTATGTGGCTAGTTTAGCGATGTTTGCTCCCAAAACTAAGGAAGGAATCGAACAATATCCGACTTTGGAACAGTGGGAAAATATTTTAACTACCAAAGGTTTAGCAGGGCCGAGAGATTTAACACCAAGTGCGATCGGCTCAAATCCTGAGCAAAAAATTTACGGGCGTGTAGCGGGAGTGGCTGAAGGTTCTCAATGGGAAGCTAAAATTACTGACAGTTCAAGAACCGATTATTTAACTATTCCCAAACGCGGTGAAGAATTTTCCTATGCCTTGAGCACTACGGATACTGGTACTTTTGGAACTGGTCAAATTCAGAGTGCCAAAATGTTAGCTCGCTATCCCGATACAGCTTATTTTGCTTCATTTGATCGCATCATCGTACACTAACACAAAGTCCAGTATGGTATATCGGACTATATACTATATCGCGTATTGGCTTGTTTTACGGATTGCGGATTGGAGAAAAATCAAAACTTGATTCGC
>NZ_JANMZH010000732.1:0-3669 GCF_031383065.1 Microcoleus sp. OTE_8_concoct_300
TAAATTGGCGTTGCCTAAAACTCCCAAAGTTCCTAAAATATTTGACTGATTGCCCCCGGTAACGCGGGTAAAAATATTAGTAATTCCCCTGGGATTTTCAAAATATGCTCCCCGCCCTTCACCTATGTTAAATTCGCGCCAGCTATGAAAAAGGTTAACGCCGCGAATTGCGCCGCCAGTGATTCTATCTGAGGGTAAGTTGTTGATAGTATCGGGAACTGTTCGCGAACTTTCCGGGCCCAGGGTATTATCTGGGATGATTTGGGCGATCGCCCCAGATGGCAACAGCAGTAAGGCGCAAAATAGTAAGTAAAAATTGGTGCTAGCCATAAAATAACCTTTGTTTCAACAGGGGGAAGAAAAGGGTTCATCAGTTTGAAGTTGACACCAATAGCCCGAAAGCCTGCCCTTGACTAGCTGTTATACCAATTTAATGTGAAGTTGCACATATCTCGATCCCCCTCGCATTCCCCTGATAGTCGGGGGACGAAGATCGGAATCTTGTCCCCCCCGATGCCTTGGGGGGCTAGGGGGACTCGGATTCTACGGGGCCTCATAAAAAATTGGTGTTATGGAGATATGTATTAACCTAATATCCATGCTAGATTCTGCAGTCCGGAAAATTTATGTCAAGTTTTTGCATCGGGCTGGCGCCCACAATTTACAACAGCCAGATTGTTTCCGGCTGTATCGCTATTATTCAAGCAGAGCCCCGATTTTTTAAAGCCTGAGGGGTTCTGGCTATTCTATTTTTGAAGATGCACCTTAATTTAGTCATTAAATGCTCGTTTTTAAAAGGGAAAATAATTGATTCTAAAGTAGATGCCTTTTTCCTGCAAAGTTTGATCGCCCGATCGAGCATTTATCAAAGGAATACCATAGTCTAGACGCACATTCAACCTATCCCCCATCTGCCAAACTAGCCCCACACCTGCACCCAGCAGTTTGTCGGAGTCAGCATTCGGCTTTTCTCCCGAATGGTTCCACCCTACCCCAAAATCGATAAACGGAGCGATTTGCAACAATCCTTGGACTTCCGGGACACGCCAAACCGGAATTCGCACCTCTGCAGACGCGATCGCACCGCTATCAGTTAACAGCAAATCTTGGCGGTATCCGCGCACGCTTTGAACGCCGCCGATCCCGATTTGTTCGAGGGAAAGCAGGGGGCGATCGGCTAATTGAATGTCAGTACGCACAATCAGCAAGGTTTCTGGGGCTAGCAGCCGCACGTATTGGGCTTGTCCGCGCCACGCCAGAAAGCGACTGTCAGGGCCGCTATCGTTCCCAGTAGCGCCCAGAAATTTGGTACCGAGGGAAAACTGCGATCGCGCCGCGAAAACTTGGTTGGAACTCCGCTGCACATATTCTTGAAAAAATCGCAAAGCCGAAACCCGGGTTTCGCCGCGCTCATTTGCTCCCGCCGAAAGCGGATATCTTTCGCCCATCAGGAAAGTGTCGCTTTCTTGCCGCGAAAAACTCAGTCCCAAAGCCAAAGTTTGAGCGGGCTTTTCGACAATCGGTTGGCGGTAACTTAACTCGTAAGTCCGCGATTTCCCCTCGATTCCTACAGCATCAAACGGTGCCTCGATGATGTTGGTGCTAGCAGCACTCCCAGCCAACCGAACTGTGCCGTTGCGCGCGTTGACGGGGACGGTGTAGCTGCCGTTGAATTCGTTGCTGCCGTCGGTGTTAGCATAAGATACCTCTAATCCGTCGCCCAAACCGAGCAAATTTGCTTGAGTGATGCGAACACCACGCCGAAAACTGCCGACGCTGGGCGATCGGTTGTTGTCTGCGAACACGTCAGCCGTAAAGCTTTGTGCTTCTTTTACCCGCACTTCTAAGCGACTGTTTTCCGGGCGGCTTCCGGCTTGGAGTTCGGCCGAAATATTGGCAATTAAGGGGTCGAGTTGCAACAGTTGCAAGGCTTCCAGCAACCGATCTCGGTTGAGCGGCCGTCTGGTGGCGCGCTCTAGGCGCGATCGCACGTAATTTGAATTTAAGCGCCTGTTTCCAGTAATCTCAATTTCATCTAATCCGCCTTCTACAATCCGAATTTTCACCACACCTCCTGATCTGGGAAAGGTTTGGTTGGCGGGAATTAGAGCGCCGGAATTGATGTATCCTGCCGCTACATATTTTTGAGTAATGGCTGCTTCTGCTGCGATCAGTTCGGCAAAGGTGATGTCGCGCCCCGTAAACTCTTTAATAACTTCTGCCAGTTCGCGATCGCTAAAAGCCGTGTTGCCCTCAAATTCAAAGCCCGAGACCCTAATTGTACCCGGAATTCCCGGTGTAGCCTCGCCGGGAACAGGTGTTTGCGGGGTTGGTTGGAGGGGAGACGAGGGGGGAAGTTGCGGTGCTGTTGGTGCAGGTAATTCCGGCTCTCGGGGCAGAATTGGGTTGGGCAGTTGGCCCAGGCGCGAGTCTTGAGCGATCCCCAAATCGGTTTTTTGTCGGTCAATATTTTCTTGTAGCTTTTGACCTCGGTTAAAAATCTCGGTTTCTTGAGTTTTTGTGCTTAATGTGCTAGCTGCAGAATTTGCCGCTTCCGGCGACGGGTCGGGAGTTTCCGCAGGTGCCGATAAGGGTAGAGTTGGCGACAGTGGCGCAAGTTCTGATTCAGGGGGTAACTGCGGAAACTCGTCAGCGGCCCGTAAGCCTTCGCGACTCTCAAGATTAGTGTCGGGAAGCAAAGGTCGATCGCCCCCGCTGCTAACTGCTGCCAAATTTTCAACATTTGAGGTCAAAATTTCAACTGTGCTAGCGGATGTTTTCGCTGGTTTTCCCAACCAAACTAACCCAAAAATTCCAGCGAGTAAAAATAGTTGTTGCGATCGACAAGCCATAAGATTTAATTATTATCTCGCTTAAGTGGGAAAATATTTTCAGGAAGTGAGCACCCTCAAGTAAAAACCAATTTTAACAGCAAAAAAACGCAACAGCCGTCGCCACTAACAGTTTGGTAGGCGGTAAATACCAAAAGGTCGATCGACCCCTGTTCATTTCCCAACGCTTACGCACCAACCGGGTTATTATCAGAACAAATATCCTGTAAGTCTATCTGCAACTGTATAAAACCCGGTTAATTTTGTCAAAAAACCTACGCTTTTAGTCGGATTCCGCGACCCGAAGAGTTTTGGACGCACTAGTGGCAAGAAACCGGATTTTTGGCGCAAATACTTAGTTACAGCCTGCAGATGCTGTAAAAAACCCGGTTTCTTTGATTAGGGTGCATCATCCCAAATCCGACTTTAATACCCCCTTTATTCTTGAGTCCGCGTCGGCAGACCAGGTGTGCCCAGACACGGTTTCAACCGCCAAGTCTGATAAAGGGGGTTTCTAACTTTGACCCTCCCCTGGCTAAAGCCGAGGGGATTCTAAGAGGATGTGAAGAAACGCGATTTATCCGCGCTTCTTCACATTTTCTCTCTAGTTTCAGAAGATTAATCCTTCTTGGGGCAGTCAATGACCCCCTAGACACTCCGGCAAAGCCATTGTGCTTACTTTTCCTTCCGATATTTGCTGAACCATTCAAGTCACTGTTAACCAGATGTTCCTCTTTTGTCCGATACAATCCTCGCTTAATTCGTTTACCAGAGAACTGGTAATTCTTAGGATTGTCGGCATTGTAAACAGGTACTTCATCGCTATCGATAGCACTTG
>NZ_JANMZH010000733.1:0-2958 GCF_031383065.1 Microcoleus sp. OTE_8_concoct_300
TAAATTGGCGTTGCCTAAAACTCCCAAAGTTCCTAAAATATTTGACTGATTGCCCCCGGTAACGCGGGTAAAAATATTAGTAATTCCCCTGGGATTTTCAAAATATGCTCCCCGCCCTTCACCTATGTTAAATTCGCGCCAACTGTGAAACAAGCTTGAACCGCGTGTGGCGCCGCCGTCAAGGCGATCGCTGGGCAAATTATTAATTGTATCGTCCACCGTGCGCGAACTTTCCGGCCCCAGGGTATTATCGGGGATGATTTGGGCGATCGCACCTACGGGAAAAAGGCACAAATAACCACTCACAAGTAAAAGGTAAATCGAGCCTGAAATCGAGGGATTTTCTGTAGAGTGAACTACAGATATCGGGGAGAATAATGGCCGTGCCCAGCCGTGACAACTTAAGACCCTAACCCCTAATAAATCTCGCTTGTATTCGAGTCTATATTCCCCAAAATCCCCCTGAATTCGGGGGATTTTGAAAATATTTTTTGTCCCCCCCTTATTCAAGGATATTAGGGGCGAGTGAGACTTCGATACAAACAACAGAGACGGT
Source organism: Microcoleus sp. OTE_8_concoct_300 (assembly GCF_031383065.1). Lineage (NCBI taxonomy): Bacteria > Bacillati > Cyanobacteriota > Cyanophyceae > Oscillatoriales > Microcoleaceae > Microcoleus > Microcoleus sp. OTE_8_concoct_300. The sequence goes on from NZ_JANMZH010000733.1 coordinate 557, forward strand.
CGGTTTGACGTTAAGTTGTCACACCTTGGCACTGCCTGGTTGCTACTGTATTTCAGAGCATTGAAAACTTCTGTATAGTATTTGTATTGCTTTTTTAGTTCGTTGATTTTGCTGAGCCAGAAGTAGAGATATTGGAAAACCATAATTAACCTTTTGTTAGCTGACAAAAGCGACCAATTTTAAAGAATTTGCTATTTTCAGGTCATCGGGGCACACAAACCGATAAAGGAGGCCTGGTGCGATCGTCCAATTGACCGGCAACTTGATTCGCCACAAGCATAACTTCTCCTTGAGAATTCACCACCCAACCGCGAGCCGGAACAACTTCCCGATCCGCGATTTCCCCGAATTCCCTCTGCGATCGATCCGTTACATTGGGTACATTGTCCGTTGCCGAACGAACTGCCTCTTCTACCCATGTCCACCGCGTTCGAGCGCTACTGAGGGTATCATGAGGACTTGGTGGCACTCCTCCTTTCCCAGTGACGATAAATGCGCTCTCGGTCGCTTTCGTGCAGGGATTTGCCGCAATTAAAGCAGCCGGAGCGACAACATTTTGCCGCGGTTCCACTAAACCTTGAGCAGGATTCACGCCGCCACCTTGCAAAGCCGGGCCCCTACTTTGGGAAATAGCGGCGATGTCGCTGCTATTAAGCAGAGATGTGGGATTTACTTGCAAAGCTTCTAATTGATCCTCAGTCACCCCCAACCTGCTTTTGATCTGTTCGCGGCTGGCTGCTGCAAAGCCCAAGATATTCGGGACATTGATATTAACGCTGCCGCCTGCAGCGCTCTTGGCGTTAGCCGTGATGTCGCTATTGTTGAGCCCCACTAGGATATCGCTGTTGAGGGTGATGTTGCCGCCTTCGCCAGCACCCCCAACAGCGGTAATTCGGCTGTTGCGGCGCAATTGGATGTCTTGCGCGAGCAAGTTAATATTACCCCCGGTACCCGATACATTGGTGGCGTCAATGATGCCTTTGGTGTTGAGGGCGATCGAATCGGCGACAACATTGATGCTGCCAGCACTTCCCGAGCCAAAACTCCCGACATTGATTGTTGCCCCGTCTTTGACTCTCAACCTTGGCGCGACAATGCTGATGTTTCCCGCTGCCCCTGTGGGGGGTGGAAGCTGGAAGAGATCCTGTAGAAAAGTATCCCCAGAGGCAGTCGCTATGCCGGAAGTAAAGAAATCCTCATTTGCTCCAACCAGTTCCACCGACTCCGAAGCGTTGATAATGATGTTTCCCGCCTGTGCTGCCCCTAGAGTAGAAGCTGCTATGCTTGCGCTACCTTGAACAATCAATCGCCCGGTGTTAATCCTCACGTCCCCGCCCGCACCGCCCCCAACAGTCCCCGCAGCCAATGTAGTGAAGGCATTGGGATCTTCCTCTAAACTGTCGCTTGCGCTAGTGCCAATTATTCTCACAGAGTCGGTGGCATTGATGATAATATTTCCGCCCCGGCCGGCCGAAGGAAGCACGCTATCTATTGTGGCAATCCCGCTGGTAGAAGTTATCGCCGTTCCCCTTTCCATTAACAAAGAGCGTGTATTAATTTCTATATTTCCCGCGTTTCCCGTACCCGCAATACCGGCAATACTGTTAGTGGAGATTGCTGTACCCAACGCACTATCCAGCCTGTTCTCTGTGACTATCACCTGCTCGGAAGCTCTCACCGTTAAGTCTCCTCCATCGCCTGCACCCACACTTGCGGTTGCTACAACTCCCCCATTTCTGACAGTCAGCTTCCCCGTATCAATTGTTAAAGTCCCTCCATTTCCTCGATCAATAGCAGCGCTGAGCACCCCGGATGCGTTGACCTCCACTGATTCAGAAGCTTTAATTGCTATATTTCCTCCGTTCCCCGATCCGTAGCTGAGGTTGAGGACGCTCGCCCCTTCTGCGAGTCTTAGCTGCTTAGTATCAACTGTAATATTCCCCGCCCTTCCTGGGCCTGCTGTCCCGACTGTTATGCCGCTTGGCCGAGTTGAAAAGCTACTCGTTCCAGTTGTGCCGGCCTCGAGGACAGCCCGCTGAAAGTTCTCATATCCAATTCCCTTGATTTCTACATAGTCAGTAGCACCGACTTTGACATTTCCTCCCTCTCCCCTCCCGGTAGTACCAGTTGAAATCAAGGCTTGGTCTAATATTCTTAATTGTGCTGCATCAACAGTGATGTCGCGACCGTTAATATCGCCAATAGTATCGGAGATGAAGGCAGCCCGATCGCGCAAAATCACATTTCCCCCCCTAACCGATATCGCGCCTCCCCCCGGCCCGCTAGCTATCACCGAGGATAAACCGGATAATTCTATATTGCCCAACTTGGCAACATTTGTATAGTCTAAACCTAATCCTAGGGGCGTGATGTTGAAGCTTACCACACCTGGACTTGCCACA
>NZ_JANMZH010000820.1:0-3033 GCF_031383065.1 Microcoleus sp. OTE_8_concoct_300
AAAAATAAGGTGTAAAGGTCTATATTGCATTGTGCCGTAGAGGGTTTAGTTATTTTTCTCATTGTCCGATACCTAGAAAGTAGACGACCTATATTTATCAATTCACTGTTTGGTTATTTTGTCAATGCGTAAGTCCTAGAATTATCTTAAATGTAACTTATTGCACTGGTTCCCACCGAGAATCCCGATCTCATGGGCGAACTAGGAGCAACGGCCCACAAGCAGAAAATTCACTTTTTGTGGAACAAACCCGAAAGCCTGTTGCTGAGTGCCCACAAGCCGAAAATTCACTCTTTGTGGAACAGGCATCTTGCCTGTTCTAAGAAAATAGTACATCGCACATCAACGTGCACCGCCGCTCCAAAGCACTTAAATATTTAATAAGTTCGATCGCCACCACCACCCCAAACGCTGCAATCGGTAGAGTAGATATCAACCAAATTGCTGCAATCCCTTACTGTGCAAATTCTCCTCGATGTGCTGCATTTCCTTCATATCCTCACCCGCAACTATCCCGTACATTTCCGTGTAGATTTTTCCGTATTTAACCTTCTCTAAAGCCGACAGGATGATCAAGTCCTTGCGATCGAGTTCTGATTTCAGCGTGACAAGAATCGATTCCAAAGTCCCATCCATTCGCCAGTCACTCGAATATTTAGCCACCTCCTTTCCCAGCCCCAGTAAGGTATGGCGCTGCACACAAAGCGGAGTCGAGCCATTAACTCGGAAATTGGCATCTATGGCATACAACTGTCCCTCAGAGTCTTCCAGTACGTCGAAGCCAATAACGCCGAAATAACCCTGTTGGTGAGCATATTTACCAATAGCGGCAATCATCTCAAAAAACCTACTCATGTCAGTTTCGCGGTAGTGAATCAGTCCCCCTAAATAGCTGCCCTCAGGGGTGACAAGTTGGCTCGTATTGCCGATAAGCCTGATATTTCCCGCTTTGCTTACATAGAACTGCACGCAGTAGTTCTGCACTTCATTCTTGACGAATTCCGAGACAATAATCGTATCCAGCAACTTAATATCGAGATATTTCCTCACTTCCTGCAAGCAGTAATTCAAATCGCTGGCGCTTTTGATAATATAAGTGCCTTCTCCAGAAAGTCCGTGGGATGTTTTAATCAAGTAGGGGAATTTCTCTGGTAACTGAATGCTTTCGAGATTGACTTCGTGCAGATTGTAGCTTTTGTATTTCGGACATTGCACCCCTAATTCTGCTAGCGTTGCTTTGCTGAGCAAGTGGTAGTGGATGTCGGGATGGACGGCGTGTTTTTCGGGTTTGAGATTGTCGAAGGGAAATAGAGTCAGGAGTTTGTCAAAGCGATCGCTTCGGCTGAGATCTTCGAGATAAGTTGAGCAGTCTATCATCTCCATACTGCTGTAGCTGAAGCCAAAATTCTCCCGCCAATAGTCAATCAGCGAGTTCGGCGGCTGATTAATCACAATTCCTGGGATGGCATCGCCTAACACAGCCAGATTTTTCCAAGGTTCCTTCTGACCAATTTTGTCGAAAGAAGTTTTGGTGGCTTCACTGCTGCCGTCTTGAATAAAGTATTTTTCCCTGTTGGGGTAAGCAGCCCAACTGGCAGTTGCAGGATAATTTAGGATGAACGCATAACGTGCATCTGTGATGTCTGGAGCAAACAAATCGGAAAGAGAATTACCCTGAAAGTAAGGAAAGTCGTATGTTGAGTTCATAGAAATATCCAAGTTAAGTTTGAATTCAACTTTTTTCCCGGCCACTAAGTAGCTCGACATAATTAAACGTAGGGTGGGCATTGCCCGCCCTACAAATTGAAAAAGTGTTTATTGATGTCCAGCTACTTAATACCTAGGAAACAAGATATTAGTTGCGGAATTTTAACTCTCTCCAACTAGAGAGAATGCAACCTCAATAATTTCAATGATGGACGAGTTGTTTTTTCTTAGTGAACACAGCCACCTTGTCCATTTCTGAGGTTCTATAAGCACAAGCCATGTCCGTTGAATTATGCGCCCAGCCAACCCGCCCTTGAGGGTCAATGAGGATGCACCCAGCTTCTCCTGCCACCTTAGATGCCAGAGTCTCAATTGCCATCTGCGCTGCTTCGTCTGGGTGCTTGCCGGAGGCTAGAATGTCGATCGCCGTCTTAGCCAGAACAAGTGGCATAATCGACTCGCCATCGCCTGTGGTTGAGCAAGCGTCCTGTACATTTTCAGCAAACAAGCCTGACCCGATAATCGCGCTGTCGCCGACGCGACCGGCGGGCTTATTCATAGTGCCGCCTGTTGAGGTACCGGCAACTAAGGTGCCATTACTATCCAAAGCTACACAACCAACGGTATTGGGGCGGTCAATAACTTCTTTTTCCTCCTCCCACTCTTCCTGTTGCTCATCAGCGATTAAGTCTTCTTTTGTACACATCTCGGCTCCATTTTCTGCAGCAAAAAGTTCTGCGTGATCCGCTACTAAGAACATGGGTTTTTTATCCATAATCTTTCGCGCCACAGAGATGGGATGGCACACGCCTTGAACATTTGCGAGGGCTCCCCAAGCTAATGAGCCGCCTTCCATCATCGCTGCGTCTAGCTCTACCTCTCCCTTACTGTTGAGAACCGATCCAAAGCCTGCGTTAAATGTCTGGTCAGCTTCCAGAACCCGGATAGCTGCCTCAACAGCTTCTGCTGCTGTACCCCCGCTTGCCAGCACTGCCCAACCAGCTTCTGCTGCTGCGGTACAGCCTGCATTGTTTGCTGCAATCTTGTCTTCTGTGATGGTTTTTGCTCCACCGTGCACAATAATACTCAGTACCATAAATTTCCTTTTTTTTATTTGAAGCTCTACTTAAAAATTCCTTATATCAATCAATTTATTATAAGCAATTTTTAAGTAGTTTATTTGATGCTAAGCTGTTCGACATCTAAACTGCATTAACTAAGTTACCTTTATTTTTTATTTTTCGGTTCCATTTCATAATTAGTCCTCCTTCATTTAACAGTTTATGTAACAGTGCTTCTAGTTTTTCAATGGATTCAAATAATCTA
>NZ_JANMZH010000227.1:0-4716 GCF_031383065.1 Microcoleus sp. OTE_8_concoct_300
GGCCCTTAATGCCCTCAATCAAGAAACCACCCTACCGCGTAGCTTGAGACAAAAAAGGAACCGGGCAGCCATGAGTGATGAGTACATGATGCTTATTCTCAAATCCTTGTGTCAAGCCTGATTGAGATGCTCTTACCCTGCTTAAATATTGAGATACTCTACCGCTAAATAAGTTGTTAATGGTTTGAGCGACTAATTTTAACCACAGGGGATTACCTTGATAAAGGTTAATCAATTCTGGCCAGGCTTCTTCATCCAACAAACCCTTTTCTCTAATAATTTCTGTTGCGGCTTCACCTAAACCAGTTAACTGTAATAAACATACTGCTGAATTATCGTCGGTGAAGGTGAGGATGTCTGAGGGTGGTTCCCAACTATTGAGAATTAAGCAGCTATTGTGGGGAAGTTCGCCGATAAGTTTAAATAGGGTTCCGTAGTTTTCATATCCGGGTTTATAATGTCCTGCAAGTTGCCCGCTGCTGAGAATTTGCTGCACGTCATCGAGGATGATGAGACAGCGATTTTCGCGCAATGTTTCTATTAGAATTGACAATTGATCGTCGGTGTTGGCGGGTATGTTAATTTCTGGTTGATTTGAGAGAAATTGAATGAGTGTTTTGAGGGTTGTTTCGAGGGGTGGGGAGGTGCGGAGACTGCGCCAGATGATGCGATCGAACTGAGTTTGAATTTGGGGGATGAGGTGACGGGCGATCGCACTTTTGCCGGTGCCTGCCATGCCTGTGATGGTGAGGAGGCGGCAGTTTTGCTCTAGAATCCAGGTTTCGAGGGCGGTGAGGGGGAATGAAGGGCGATCGTAGAAGGTTTTGAGTTCCGGTGCATCTCTTAAATCAAGTCGCGGTTTTTGTTGGGTGTTGTCTTGATTCGAGGTTTGTGTTGGGGGTGAGTGTTGTGGAGTTTTGGGAGGCTGTGAGGCTTCTGTGCAGAAGTTGATGTTACCCTGTTCTAAAAAATTATAATTTAGGAAATTAGAATTGTGAGAAACTTGATATCTTTCCATTGCAGACTTAAAAGTAGATTTATTTACATTTTCCTCTAAAATTTCTGACATAATTTTCCATAATTTTGAGGCGATATTTCCAACATGACGTTCGGTACAATGAAATTCTTTAGCAACTTGGGAATATCTTTTACCTTGCCAACTAGCAAGCAATACTGCCTGTTGCAGATTGTCTAAGTGTTTGCCAGTTTTGGCTAAAACCAGGTCGTCGGCAAATCTCCAGATTTCTTTAACGTCCATAGTCAGGTAGATTGTAGGAATTCCCTCATTTTACCAAACTTTAGGACATTTTATGATATGAGTTAAAAAAACCTGAGATTTTATGATGTGAATTATTAAGTTATTTGGTGATATTTTATGAGTTTTTATGATAGTCAATTTAAAAAATATGAGTTACGATAGATAGGAATAAATGCAAATGTTCAAATTTTGGATAATTTTCTTAACGATAGGTACAAGAATGAGTAAGCAATTAGTTTCATGGGAAGAGATTCGAGAAGAGTTTGAAGACAAGAAAACCAGTCTTTTGCTGGGCAAAGGTTTTAGTTGTGCAGTGTGGAATCGTTTCAAAGATTCATCCCTGTATGAAGTGGCATCATTACCAAATAATGGTGGCACTTCCTTGTCAGAAGAAGATATACAAATTTTTGATAAGCTAGACACTAAAAACTTTGAGAAGGTACTAGCAACTCTTTCGACAACCAAAGAAGTCAATGAGATTTTAGGGGCGCAGGCGCATCCAGAGATTCTCCAGACAATAAACGATCGTTATCAGAATATCCAAGGCTCTCTAATTCAAGCCGTAGAGCGAGTCCATATTCCTTGGCGAGAAATCCCACTAGAGGTATTCACCACTATCAAAAAAGAAATATTGAAGTATCAAAATCTGTTTTATACAAGTTATGATTTGCTGATTTACTGGAGCCTTACGTCAGATGGATATTTTGAAGGGTTTCGAGACTACTTTTCTGGTAATGAATTCCAGGAAAAATCCGCCATTGAGGATAAAAGGTTAAGGGTTTTTTATATTCATGGGGGCTTACACCTATATTCTCAAGGAGAAAAAATCCTAAAAATTACCAATAAAGGAGAAAACATCTTAGAACAATGTAAACAACTCTGGAGCGATCCAAATTTCCGACCCTTGTTCATGGCCGAAGGTACATGGAGAGACAAACTCAAATTCATTCGCAACTCCGATTATCTGTTTTTTGCTTATAACAGGCTCAAACAAAACACTGATAAACTTGTTGTACTTGGCAACCCGTTGAACCTGGATAAAAATATGCTGGATAAAAATCCTGATTTTAACCAGCACCTTTTAGATGCAATTGTTGAACCAAGCCCTCAGAGAGTAGCTATTTCCATAACCGTAGATGATGGAGATGTAGATCAGCAAATGAAGTATTGGGAAGGCGTCATGAAGCGAGACGACATACCTTTTTTTGACGAAAAATCTCATCCTTTATGCTCTCCTGATATCAGGATATAAGCAGACTGATAGAGCTTAATTGTTCCTGCTGCTTTCGGTGTTTGTTGACATTTAAACAGAATTTAGCAATATCTGGCTCAATCTTAACGTGCCAGATATTGCCAGAATAATATTCTTTCCAATCTGTGATAGGTGCAGCTAATTTCAGTGGTAACTTGCCAACACTATCAGAACTTACCACTACAGACGGACGAATTTTTTTGATTTCTGCTCCCACTGTTGGGTCAAAATTAGCCAACCAAATATCTCCCCGTTTAGGAGAAGGAGAGTTAGTAGTCAATTAAATCTCCTGCTTCTAATTCTTGCCATTCTCTATCTTCCTGGTAATGTTGCAACATTACCTCAGCTTGTTTTGCTAGAATGTTTCGCCTCTCTTCTAACGGCAATTGCATAAATTCTCTGCGACTGGGATAGTCGGCTAGTGTTGGTATTTCTAAATCTATATCGGTCTGCAACTTTTGAATTTGACGATCGCAAATCAATGCTTCTATTCGAGATCCTTCAGCTTCCTCCGCTGCAATGTCAGCATCAATTTCATCTCGGTTAGCATGGTAATAAGTCAAAGCTGCATAGACTTGAGTTAGAGTTAAATGCCCGATGCGCTCGGCAATTTCTTCTGCACTCAAACTTTGCTTGTACCAAATAGCAATGCGCCGGACTGTAACACCAGTTCCGGCAATAATTGGACAGCCACCATGTATGTCAGGCTGACGGCTAATTAGAGTTCCTATATCCGTGATAGTTGACAAGATTTTTTCCCCGCCAATTTCTGAGTGTTCTCTTATCTAGGATAGCACTGTCAAATGTAGTTAGCAGACGGGGAGAAGTTTTAGGCAGAGGGAATTCTTCTAAATAAAGTTCCGTTGTTTCTTTGAGATTGGCGATCGCCTCTTCTATCGTCTCTCCTTGGCTAGCCGTTCCCACTTCAGGACACTCGGCTACATAAACATCCTCTTCCCAATAAACAATTGCCGTAAAAGTACAAGACATTTTTTTGCTATATTATCGCTACTCAATGTAGCAGATACAGCACCGTTTTTCATTCGCGATCGCCCTTGACTCCCCTCTACATGATACAATTAAAACTATTGCAGCCAAAAGGTGAACGGCATGGTACAACAAATCGCCCCACAAACAACACCACAAATCATCTACCCCGACAGCGACGGTCAACCAATGGCAGACAACACCAAACAATTCCGCTGGATTGTCACAATCAAAGAAAACCTAGAAATATTATTCGCTAATTCCCCTGACGTATTTATTGCTGGCGACTTACTCTGGTATCCCGTCGAAGGCAATAACAAAATTCGCAAAGCACCAGATATATTGGCAGTCTTTGGCAGACCAAAAGGAGACAGGGGTTCTTACAAACAATGGGAAGAAGATAATATTCCACCTCAAGTAGTATTTGAAATATTATCCCCAGGAAATAACAACACCGAAATGCTCCGAAAACTATTCTTCTATCAAAACTACGGAGTAGAAGAATATTATATCTATGACCCCGATACCATAGAATTTACAGGATCTCAGCGAGTGGGCGATCGCCTAGAAGAAATCCCAGAAATCAACGGTTGGGTTAGCCCCCGCTTGGGTATACGGTTTCAAATGACACCAGAAACCCTCGAAATTTATCGCCCAGACGATCGCAGATTCCTCACTTCCGTAGAATTAGATCGACTTCGAGAACAGGAAAGCCAACGTGCCGATCGCGAACAACAAGAAAAACAACTCGCTCAACAACAGCTAGAAGAAGAACGCACTCTGCGACAACAGGAACAGCAGCGCTATCAAGCTTTAATAGAATTGCTGCGAGAAAAAGGGATTGACCCCCAACAGTTGTAAGCCCGATCGCCCACCCAACACCACCAATACCCCCAGACTTGCTACCCTAAAGAGAGTTCGATTTAACTCACCCAAGAGCAGCATTCTCAAGAACAGGCAAGATGCCTGTTCCACAAAGAGTCAATTTTCTTCTTGTGGGCCGTTGCTCCTAGCCCGCCCTAAAGGGATGATTGCAACTGATGCAATATCTCAGATTTAATCAAAATCAACAACAAGCAATTGTCACTAACCCCAGCCTAAAGGCATGGGGCTTGAAAGAGGAAGACTCACCACCTTCTTAATTTGAGACTAAAACAGTGTCTAGCCTGCGTCTTTGAGACAAACTGAATTATCTGGTGGTGGTACACCGAACGATGTT
>NZ_JANMZH010000826.1:0-2450 GCF_031383065.1 Microcoleus sp. OTE_8_concoct_300
GCCGGAAAAAACCTAAAACCCTATCAGGGATTGAAACTACGCTCTGGAAATCTTGCTGTGGCTGATTCGCAGCCGGAAAAAACCTAAAACCCTATCAGGGATTGAAACAACGCTAATTCATGCTTGCCTGATAGAGCGGTAGCAGGCCGGAAAAAACCTAAAACCCTATCAGGGATTGAAACTTTGGAGGAAGGAAGAAGGCAGCAAGGCGCCGCAGCCGGAAAAAACCTAAAACCCTATCAGGGATTGAAACCCTGAAAAACCATTGTTAAACTGCTCAACATAAGTGCCGGAAAAAACCTAAAACCCTATCAGGGATTGAAACAAGCTTGCGCCCACAAGCTACGATTTTGATACCAGGCCGGAAAAAACCTAAAACCCTATCAGGGATTGAAACTTCTACGATCGAGGCGATCGTGTTGCAATCACAACAGCCGGAAAAAACCTAAAACCCTATCAGGGATTGAAACTGATAGCCATTTTTGTTAATTGTCGTTGTACCCAGCCGGAAAAAACCTAAAACCCTATCAGGGATTGAAACTTCGATCTGACTTTGCAGTCCTAGGCGTATCATTCGCGCCGGAAAAAACCTAAAACCCTATCAGGGATTGAAACCGATCTAGAGTTTCTTAATAGTTTGGCGTCTCGGAGCCGGAAAAAACCTAAAACCCTATCAGGGATTGAAACGTTTAAATTAGACACAGAGTGGCGGACGCAACGCCGGAAAAAACCTAAAACCCTATCAGGGATTGAAACTAGACTGTCCCGATGGAGAAAACAGGTGAAACAGATAAGCCGGAAAAAACCTAAAACCCTATCAGGGATTGAAACATAGACGTTGAGAGCGATAGCGCACCTTTGTTACTAGGCCGGAAAAAACCTATTTCCCCATCTAGGGCTTGAAACGCCCAAACTACAAAATTATTGGCTCAAAAATAGACTTCTCCTCTCTCTTTCCATCTCCTCCCATAACCTCAAGCAATCGATCGACAACCCGCCTCCAAGTAAAATTTTGGGCCACAAAACCCGGGCCCGCAACCCTAGCTTTCGCAGCGATTCCAGGCTGTTCGATCGCCCTTCGCATCAAATCAGTCAAATGTTCCCACTCAGGAGCTAAGATAAATAAAGTTTCCCCCTCGATCGCCACAGCCCTAAATTTACTTTCAATTGGCAGTGCAAAGTCCGATCGCGTAAAATCATCCGTCGGGCCGCCCTCGGTGCAAATAACCGGCAAACCGCAAGCAGCAGCTTCCAACACCGGCAGATTAAAACCTTCTGCTAAATACGGAGAAACATAAGCATCTGCTGCTTGGTAAAACTCAGCTATTCGAGCAAAAGATAGCTGCCCACCAGTATAAATTAATCTTGGTAAAACTCTCGCTCTTTCCGCATCGTTGAGCACAACTCGGCTGGCTTCCGCAATCTCGTCTCTCGACGGATAAAGCAGTTCAGAACCTTTTAAAACTAATCTCGCATGGGGATATTTGTCAACTACCGCAGCGAAGGCTTTTAATAAAGGGCGAATACCTTTGCGATCCGTTTGCCCTCCGATGTTTAAAAATATAAAATAGTTTGACCAGCCCAAGCTTTCGCGCAGCGATTGACGCCGATCGCCCGAGACAGGATAATAAATTTTAGGATCGATTCCCAAAGGTACCACGGCAATGCGATCGGCCTCCACACCGCTGCGAATTAACCCCGCTTTTGACCACGCCGACGGTGTAATAATTTTCGTTTCTGAATTAACCGCAGTTTCGGCGATCGACTTAACCCCCATCCCCTGCAATACTGTACTGGTAACAATCCCCCATTCTGTCGCTGCAAATACCCAAGTTGCCGCGCTGCTGGATGCCGAGAAGTCCCACGGGCAGTACATTCGCAGGGTAACATCCGCTGACTGATTTACCGCAGGGCTGTTAATGCTGCGGAGTAAAGTTTCATTGGGGCGATCGAACAAACTAAATTTCGTCTCCCAAGCAGCGTCTATATAGGGCATATCGCGGTGGAAAAGCTCAATTTGTCCTCGCGGGCGATCGAGCATTTCCAGCAGTTTAAATTGATTGGCTACGCAATAAGAATGATAAATAAAACGCCAGCCTTCAACAATAATCTGCAATTCAAAACTCCCGCTTTTGGAATTAAAAATTTAACTAATAATCAGACATTGGTAATTAGCAACTAGCACTCAGAAATTACCAATTACCAATTACCAATTACCAGAAAGAATTGATTTAAAGCCCAAAGCCCGATCGGGAGAAATTAAAAGAAGACTGTTCATTACTCCAATCCTCTTCCTTCCAGGTAGAGGTCGCTATCCCAGGTCAACTGTCAACTGTCAACTGTCAACTGTCAACTGTCAACTGTCAACTGTCAACTGTCAACTGTCAACTGTCAACTGTCAACTGTCAACTGTCAACTGTCAACTGTCAACTGTCAACTGTCAACTGTCA
>NZ_JANMZH010000878.1:0-16305 GCF_031383065.1 Microcoleus sp. OTE_8_concoct_300
ATGCTCGACTAGGTTTTCTCACCTGCATGAATAGTAAGTTGTCATCGATGGGGGATTAAAGTGCGAACTCTAACCCTAATAGGTTTACCCCACCGCTGCTAGCCATCCCCCCTTTCGAGTTTCGGCTAAACGAATCGCACGCAAACTCTTATCTGGCAAAAAATCAAGCAGCAGCCGATCGCCCATTTAAACCGACTTTACACCCGATCGCCCCACAGTCATCGCATTTCAATCAAATATTTGCAGTTAACCCTCAAAATCTCGATCGTCCAATTGCTGTAGAGATCGATCAAAGACCTTGCAGCAGCAGTAATTTACCCCGAGCTTGCAAAAATGTCAATTTGCATCCCCCATTTCTAATTCCTTGTGTTATTCTGATAATTGTGACTACTGGAATGATACTCAGAACGCAAGTTCTTTCGGTAACGCTGGCAATGGCTAGCGCACAAATCATCACCTTAAATCTTGTATTTAGGTGATGTGCGTTCAAATAAGAAGCCATTTAGCTAAACTGGAGGTGATGCCCATGATAGAAAGTAGTAAACGCATGGGTCATCAGATTGGAAACTACCGGCTGTGCGCCGGGGCCGCTCACTAGCAGTCAGCCGTCGTCTCCAACTGGAAACGACTTCCACGGGGAACCAGGCTGAGCTAGGGATTCTCCCGGCAGTCAGGTTCTAATCTGAAGACCCGCTAGACCGCTCTCACCTCAAATAGTGTTAAATCTTGAGTATTAAAACTTGAGCTTCAACTACTATTGGTGAGAGCGGATAGTTGTGTTTCAGGTCTTCTAGAGGTGGGCAGATCCATTTAACCCGGTAAATCTAGGACTTGTCCCAAATTTACAGTGTAGGGTCCATCTGGTGTTGCCGTAAGCTCGATCGATGGGGAGGTATCTCTCAAAGCTTTCCAGAAAATAGGGAAAGCGCTATTAAACACATTGTCTTGCAGGTGACTATTCCGTTACGTTTACTACAAAACTTCTGTAAGAAGCCTGATGCTTCAACGCTGGTTTTAAACGGTAGCTTATGTATTAATACCTATTACTAACGGATTATTCACGGAATTTACAAAAATTAATATTGTCTACGGATTCAGTTAATCTGCCATGGCTAAAAAAAAATTATGGCTGCCCTACTTAACCCGACTGAAATTCAAGAGCGCGCCAGTCCATTGTCAGACCCGACGGTTGAAGGCAAGCAACTGCGCTGTATCGGTTTATTTAAAGATTTTACCCTTAGCGATCGCCTTTGTGAATAAGTTGGTCGCCCCCTCAGAAGCTGCAGCACATCACCCAGACATAGAAAATTCGTAGAACCAAGTTACACTTAACTTGACAACTCACGATGCCGGAGGCTTAACTGAGAAAGACTTGGCCTGCGGCCCAAGAGATTTCTACGCTAGATTAAAAGAGTTCCTGTTAGCCCAACAAGAGCCACTGTATCTAGAGACAGTCCCCGCTCGCGGAAAGCTCGCAAAAAAAAATCGACTCGGGGTTAGCATCAGGTGTAAAAAAGTCGAGATGCCAAAAGTCCAATGTATAAAAGGCTATTCCCCATCATCCGACCATGATCGTATTTGAAAAGCCAGAGTTCAAGAACGAGTCTGCTGTAGAAAAAACCGATCTGATAGAAAAGCTTTTAGATATTGGCGCGGCTCTGTCGAGCGCCCAAGATTTGGGCGAGTTGTTAAACTTAATTTTATCCAAAAGTAGGGAAATTACCTACAGCGATGCTGGCAGCGTTTACTTAGTAGATCACAGCCAGGAAACATCTAAGCTGCTGTTCAAGGTAGCCCAAAACGGTTCTAAACCCAGACTGTCGTTTAAGGAGTTTTCCCTGCCGCTGACAGACAAAAGCTTGGCGGGATACGTGGCAATTACAGGTCAAAGTTTGAACCTGTCTGATGCCTACGACTTACCCTCCGGCGTACCCTACCAGCTAGATACCAGTTTTGACAGGGATATTAATTACCGCACTTGCTCGGTAATGGTACTGCCAATGCAAAACCGACAGGGCGAGACAATAGGCGTACTGCAACTGATCAACCGCAAAACAAAGGCAGATACGGTGCTGACAGCAGACAATGCCTGGGAATCGACGCAGCAGTATTCGGATTGGGAAGAAAGGATAGTTCGATCGCTCGCTTCTCAAGCAGCAATCTCGATCGAGCGCAATCAACTCCAAGAAAGCATAGAACATTTGTTCGAGGGCTTCGTCAAAGCCTCGGTGCAAGTCATAGAAGCCAGAGACCCCTGTACCTACGGCCATTCAGAACGAGTAGCAGCCCTCACAGTACGCCTGTCAGAAGAAGTAAACAGCGTCAGCAGCGGACGACTGCGCTCTATTTACTTTAACAACCGCCAAATTCAAGAAATTCGCTACGCCGCCCTGCTGCACGATTTTGGCAAAATCGGAGTGTCCGAAGCAGTTTTGACCAAGCAGAAAAAGCTCTACCCCGCACAGCTAGAAATCATTCGCCACCGCTTTGGCTTAGCTCAGCGGACTATGGAAATGGAATGCGTCCAGTCTAAATATAAATACTTGCTGGAGCATTCAGCCTACCGAAAACACCCGAGCCAGGAGCCAGAGTGCGCTCAATGCCAGGAAATCGAACAGCTAGACACTAAGCTAGCAGAGGCGAAAACCAGATTAGCAGAATACTGGGAAGTGCTGCTAGAGGCAAACGAGCCTCACATTTTGGCAGCAGAACCCCTAGCTCAACTGCGAGAGATTTCTCAACAAACTTACAGAGATATAGACGGCGCAAAGAAACCCCTGCTGAGCCCAGACGAGATCGTGCAATTGATGGTGTCGAGGGGCAACCTGACGCCGGAAGAACGAGCGGAGATAGAATCTCATGTAACTCACACTTATGACTTCCTCAAGCAAATTAACTGGACAAAGGATTTAAAAAATGTTCCAGAAATTGCCTACGGACATCACGAAAAACTCGACGGCACAGGCTATCCGCGAGGTTTACAAAAGTCAGAAATTCCAATTCAAGCGCAATTGATGACGATCGCCGATATTTACGACGCCCTGACAGCAGGCGATCGACCCTACAAACGAGCTTTGCGAACAGATGCAGCAATGAAAATTTTGCGGCAAGAAGCAGCTCACAACAAAATAAACGCTGATTTGTTAGAATTGTTCGACCATCGCCAAGTATTTAGCGTCCTCGGACACAACTTGGATGTTAAAGTCGAATCAGCCTAGACGAGTGCGGGGTGCTGTGCTAAAAAGTAAATAAGGCGATCGGGCGCTACCTTGTGTCATCCGTCAAATCAATCGACAGCCCAAGTCTGGTAGGGTTTTGACGCGGTTGAGTACAGGTTAGAAAACAGGCTCTGTGCAGCGGTCAGTCAGATATATACACTCGGTCAGCCAGAAAGAATCAAAAGAAAAAGTGAATTTTAGGTCTTTTTTTAGATTATGCTAGTTGAGCAACGACTGACCACATAGAAGACTAGAAAAGTTTCTCTGTAATCGGTGTGAGGATGAGAGTGAATATGTCGAAATTTTTGTGGAGTTACTTACTAATCAGCCCAGCAGTCTTAGGAGCTACCCTAGTAGTTTCTTCGAGCGCTATGGCAGCAGACGCTCAGCAGGCTGCTGATGCGCTCAAGCCCACTGGCGCCAAAGCTGAAACCGCTGAAACCTCCGAAGCGAAACTCAATGCTTTAGCTGCTGTTTCCGAAACAACCGCAGCCTCCGAGCCAGTCGAAGAAATTTCCCAAGCCTCCGCGGGCAAAGAAACCCAGGCAGCGATTGCAGATTCGGGCACGGCTGCAACTGAAAGTGCGATCGCCGCAGCCAACACAGCCCCTGCAGCGGCAAATCCCGAAGCGGCATCACAACCTACAAGTGAATCTTTAGCCGCCGCCGGGCCAACAGTCGCTCAACCAGTAGAAAATTCTGCCCCGGCAGCCCAACTAGAAACACCAGCCCCGGCAGCTACCGCTCTCCCAGAGCAAATCGGTGCAGTTCAATTAGAAACTCCAGCCCCGGCAGTGGCAGAGTCGGCAGCACAAAGTTTGCCAAAACCGGCTGAATCTGTAGCCCAAACTGTCGCACCACAAGATCAAAACCCAGCCGCCACATTAGAACAGCTCAACGAGTACAGCAGCGAAGGTGCGGCCAGCGGTGAAACTCAAGGTCAAGTTACCTCAGTATCTCAACTTTCCGACGTGCGGCCCACAGACTGGGCATTCCAAGCACTGCAATCCCTAGTTGAGCGCTACGGCTGTATTGCGGGGTATCCCGACGGCACCTTCCGTGGCAATCGGGCCATGACCCGCTACGAATTCGCAGCCGGTTTAAATGCTTGCTTAGACAAGGTTAGCGAGCTAATTAGAGGAGGCACTGGCAACTTAGCTACGAGAGATGACTTGGCAGCCCTCCAACGGCTCCAAGAAGAATTTGCAGCGGAACTGGCAACCCTGCGCGGTCGCGTCGATGCTCTGGAAGCTCGGACATCGGAACTCGAAGCCAACCAATTCTCAACCACTACCAAGCTGACTGGGGAAGCAATTTTTGCCCTCAGCGACGACTTTGGTGGCGACGTTAGAGTTTTTGGTAGAGACAACAGAAGAGTCGGCAGCAACAATAACGAAGCTGTCTTCCAACAGCGGGTGCGTCTCAATTTAAATACGAGCTTCACCGGCAGAGACTTGCTGCTGACCAGGCTTCAAGTCGGCAACGGTCGCAGCTTCAACCTTGGGGCTACCCGCGAAGGCACTCAAACTTGGAATTTTGTCGGCAGAACCGACAACGTTGTTGCCCTCGACACCTTGCTGTACAAGTTCCCCGTCGGTCAGCGACTGAACGTTACCCTTGCAGCCAACTCTGTCGTCTGGGACGACATTCTGCCGACTGTCAACCCTTACTTTGAAGACTTTGACGGCGGCAACGGGGCATTGAGTACCTTTGGACAGCGGAACCCGATTTATCGCTTGGGCGGTGGCTCAGGTATCGGCTTTGACTATGCCTTCGGTGGCAGGGGCTTGCTGGGTGGCGTGTTCGGCCCGACTTCTCTATCCTTCGGTTATTTGGCGTCAAATGCAGCCAGTCCGGCTAGGGGTGCAGGCTTGACGAACGGCGACTACGCGGCGATGGGTCAGTTGACTTTTACCCCCGGACGCAGCTTGCAAGTTGCTTTCAACTACAACCACGGTTACTTTAGCAGAGGTAACTTTGGGTTTGACAATGGTTTATCGAATGGACCAGGCAGTCTCGGCGGTTTCACCGGTACCAGCGTGGCTAATTCTCTCAACGGTTTGAGCGAAGGCTTTGACGGCTTCCGCGGTCGCAAAGTTGTCAGCAACTCCTACGGTGCTCAGGCTTCGTTGCGGCTGAGCCCGAGGTTTATCCTTGGCGGCTGGGCTGGTTTAACTAATGCCCGCATTCTCGGCATCGGCGATGCGAGAATTTGGAACTACGCTGTCACCTTGGCTTTGCCCGATTTAGGGAAAGAAGGCAACTTGCTAGGGTTCGTGGTAGGTCGTGAGCCTTACTTGGATAAACTTGAAGCTCCGAGAAGTTTGCGGAGCTTCCGCAACGATGATTCGTATCACGTCGAAGGGTTCTACAAGTTTCAGCTATCGGACAACATTTCTGTTACTCCGGGCGTGATTTGGGTGACCAATCCCAATCAAAATGACGATAACGACGACATCATTATTGGTACTCTGAGAACTACTTTCACGTTCTAAGAGCCGGTTAGAGGAGGCAGGGCGGGTCATACCCTCTCTGCTGGCAACTCTAGATGCCACGTTTAGCCCTGCCTGCTGCAGGGCTTTTTTGTGCGGTGGATGAATTGGGCGCCGAGAATCTATTAAAAATTATAAATTATAAAAAATACCCTAAAAACCCTGTGACTAGAGTCCAGGGATGAAAGGGCATGGCAGGATAAATCCTGCCTATGAGATATACCAATTACACAAATGTCTGGCCAGTGTGCTATCGTCAAAAGATTCGACAGTTGCGAATTTTGAGAAATCAAGTATCTAGCCTAACAGCAGTACGGATGCTCAAAATAATTAATCACAACCCATACTAAGGTTCTGAACTGATTAAACCGTCAGTAAAAGACGTTAAAACCTACCCCCGGACTGGAGGAAAGTCACGACCGAGGAGCTAGTTGCAAGACGCTTGATAGCAGACCGCCATTTTTGGCAAAAGGATTGCGCCCGGAAACCCTGGCAATAGGGATATTAAGGCCCGAAAGTCTTAAGAATCCCCGTCGCATTAGCGCGGGGAATGTCAACAGTCATAGACGCAGAAACCGGGTTTCTTGAGGTAATGCCGTCGTGGAAGCAGAGGGAGTCGAAACTACCAACTGGTTTTCACAGAAGCGTTAGGACGATCGTCCTAACGCTTCTGTGATGAAAGTCGATTAAGTTCAGTGGAAAACCGGGGTATAATAAAAGGTAAAGTTAGGATTGAGAATTGGGAACTCAATATTGAGTAGACTTTTAACATCTGACTTCGGAGTTGATAATTCTGATATTTGAAGCAATTATGGTAGAACTCTCCTGTAAAAGCGAATACGCAATCTTAGCTTTGCTGGAGCTTGCCGATTGCTACGATGAAGGCGAGCCTCTGCAAATTCGCCAGATAGCGGCTCAGCAAAATATTCCCGATCGATATTTAGAGCAGTTGCTCGCTACTATGAGACGCTGCGGGCTCATTCGCAGCCAGCGAGGAGCTAAGGGAGGTTATATCTTGGCGAGGGAACCCTGGAAAATTACACTCCTAGAAATTATCAACTGTCTCGAAGGCTCAGATTTCGATCGCTCTGAAAAAGACTCGCCCGCTCAAACTGTAGAAAGTGCGGTGATTTGGGAAGTTTGGCAAGAAGCCCGATCAATTGCCAACTCAGTGTTGCAAAAATACACGCTACAGGATCTGTGCGAAAAGCGCAATGGCAGACGGCAGCTCGATATCATGTATTACATCTAGTTAATATTCCCCACTAGGAATTAACATTTACTTTCAACCACAAACTGACAAAAATTATGCGTATTGCTGGCGACATTACAGAATTGGTAGGGCGGACGCCCCTGGTGCAACTCAACCGCATTCCCCAAGCTGAAGGCTGCGTGGCCCGGATTGTGGTAAAACTCGAAGGCATGAATCCGGCATCATCGGTGAAAGACCGCATCGGTGTCAATATGGTCAATCAAGCCGAGGCCGAAGGGCTGATTACTCCTGGGAAAACGGTTTTAGTGGAACCGACTTCTGGCAATACCGGAATTGCTCTGGCAATGGTGGCGGCGGCTAAGGGCTACCAGTTGATTTTGACGATGCCGGATACGATGAGCACGGAACGCCGATCGATGCTGCGAGCTTACGGGGCCCAACTAGAACTGACTCCGGGAATTGAGGGCATGAGCGGCTGCATCCGCCGCGCTCAAGAGATTGTGGACAAAACTCCCAATGCGTATATGTTGCAGCAGTTTCGCAATCCAGCGAACCCGCAGGTCCACCGTTCGACAACGGCTGAGGAAATTTGGCAAGATACAGACGGCGAGGTTGATTTCCTGATTTCGGGAGTCGGCACCGGCGGTACGATTACGGGTGTCGCAGAGGTGATTAAGTCGCGGAAACCCGGATTTAAGGCGATCGCCGTTGAGCCGGCTAATAGTCAGATACTGTCGGGCGGAAAGCCAGGACCTCACAAAATTCAAGGTATCGGTGCTGGTTTTGTGCCGCCGGTGCTGAATGTGGATTCGATCGACGAAATTATAGTTGTTACGGATGATGACGCGATCGCCTACGGCCGCCGCTTGGCCAGAGAAGAAGGACTTTTGTCCGGTATTTCCAGCGGTGCGGCACTATGTGCTGCTGTGAAAGTCGGCAAGCGTCCGGAAAATGCAGGGAAATTGATTGTGATGATTCAGCCTAGCTTCGGCGAACGCTATCTGAGCACTCCCTTGTTCCAAGATCCAGAACTCAATCTGGCGATGGCCCTCAACTAGGTCGATCGCGGGTTAGAATCGCAGCAATGGAAAACAGGGCGTTACAAAAGTACGCCCTGCTTTCCATTTTGGCGACTGCTATAATCCAATGCCTACAAACTCACGCCTCTTAGAGAGTCTACACTTGAGAAAGGATAAAGCCGCGCCGCTGCATTAAAAGCTGTATCGGGAAAATCGCTAAACAAACCGTCTACACCTAAGCGGTAAAATTGTTCGTACTCCAAAGCTGGATTACCGCCATACTCGGAAGCCAAATAAGTAGGAGATTCATTGCGGAAAGTGTAAGGGTGAACTAATAAGCCAGCCTGGTGAGCATCGGTTATTAAACTATTAGCTGGCTGTAATTTCTTATCTGCACCTTCGACAACTATTGTCCGCTTCCAAGGCCCTATTCCGTCCGCATAGGTTTTGATTTCAGCTAACCCTTGGGTTGTCATTAAATCGCGGTAGGTACGGCGATCGCCACTCACTACAAAATCATAAGGTTTTGCTCCAAAGTCATCCATTAACTGCACCAGCGGCAAGTCGGTCAAGCGATTTAACTCTTTGAGATTCCCCACTTCAAAGGATTGGATAAACACCGGATCTGTGCGTTTGGTATATCCATTAGCAGACACCACTTGCACTAACCGCTGCTCTAAAGGCAAATTAACTGACTTAAAATAAGTCGGGTGTTTTGTCTCTGGATAAATTCCAACTGTCCGCCCTTTTTCGGCACTTTTGCGCTTAGCTAAATCAATTACTTCTTGAAGTGTAGGAACCTGAAATTGACCGTCAAATGCTGTCCCCCGCAACTCTGGCAACCGTTCTCGCGCCCGCAAACTTTTGATTTCGGCTAAGGTCAAATCTTCTGTAAACCAACCTTCTACTTCTTGACCGTCAATTGTCTTTTTGCGTTTGCGATCGGCAAATTCCGGTCGTTTTGCAATATCCGTCGTCCCCGAAATTTCATTTTCGTGGCGGGCAATTAACACTCCATCTTTAGTGGAAACTACGTCAGGTTCAATGAAATCTGCACCCATCTCGACTGCCAATTCGTAGGCAGCTAGGGTATGTTCGGGGCGGTAGCCGCTTGCGCCGCGATGTCCGATAATTAAAGGGCGGCGGGGTAGTTCAACAAAATTGTTTTGGTTAATAGCTTGTACTCCATTTATCGTTGCCAACAATGTGCCATCTCGGAGGCTAATTGCTGTATTTGTCGCGGTGGTAGTAATCAACAAATCCGAGAATTGAAGTCGATCTCCCAAAGTTAAGTGATCGCCCGCTCCAAAATCAGTAATAATATCAGCACCCTGAGTACGGCGCAACAAAAACGTATCATTTCCGACACCGCCAGTGAGAGTATCTAAACCTTTGTCTCCACTGAGAAAATCCTCCCCATCTCCGCCTAGCAATATATCATTACCTTGACCACCAATTAGGGTGTCATTTCCTCCACCACCAGACAGTGTATCATTACCAGAATTCCCATTAATTTGCTCTGAATCAACACTTCCCACAATATTGTCGTTACCGCCCAGCGCCGAAATCCCCCCCAGTATTCCCTTGAGTGATCCAGGAGTAACGGTGAAATTGTCCTCGCTGTTTGTCAGTAAAAAAGACTCAGATTGTAGCAGTGAAGCTGTGCGAACAGATAAATCCTGAGTCTCCTTGTCTTCAGATGGATGTAGATCGGTATCTTTGAGGTTGCTGTCGATCGCTGGAACTCCACCCTCAAGGTTGGAAGCATGGATAATTTGCAGTTTAAGTGCCATGATTTTGATTTCCCTGAGTGACTCAAAGATAATTACTTTGACTTTCTGTTAAGGTCACTAAAAAACTATCACGACAAGATTAAGTAATTACTATCCATTGCTTAATTTTTAGTTATGCAAAGGCAAAAAAAATGATCGGGCGGTTTTGAACAAGCTTGATACCAATTTTTTATGAGCCTGCATGGAATCTGATCCCCCCTAACCCCCCTTAATAAGGGGGGGAAAAGATTCTTCTCAAAGTCCCCCTTATTAAGGGGGATTTAGGGGGATCGAGATATGTGCAACTACCCATTAAATTGGTATGAGGTACTCACCCGCACCAACACGCAATTAGCAATTTGCCAACCGATGAGTATAACGGATTGGAAGGATGTAATATAGCAACCGCCTTGGCGGTTAATACATAGTAATGGCAGTAGGGTGTTGCTGCGGGTGAGATTTCTCCTAATGGGATGAGATGATAGTAGCGCCCGCCCTACAATAATTTTTCCTAACCGATTTGACGACTGCTATAATTTTAAAACTGAGGTTTTTTAGTTACACTTGACATTTTTTTATATCAAGTAAATAGCTATTGTCTTAGCAAATTATGAAACTCTTGTCAAGCACTTTTTCGCAGATTATCCAGATTTCAAGGAAATAACAGCGTGTCTTCCGTTATCAATCACTACAAAACCCTAAAGATTAGCCCAACCGCAACACAAGCCGAGATTAAACAAGCATACCGCCGTTTAGTCAAAATATTTCATCCAGACAGCCACAGTTCCAAAGCCGATCACGAAGAGATTGTCCGCCTCAATGCAGCCTATGAAATATTAGGAGACGCCCAGCGCAGACAATCTTACGATCGCCAATTTTCCGAGCAAACCGAACATCAATCACCAGTCGCACCAAACGTCAGCCGCCAGCAAACACAAACAGCACGGGACGCTGACGAACAAATGGAACAGTGGGTGATTAAAGTATACAAACCCGTCAATAAAATGCTCAACAGCATCTTGAAGCCGCTTAAAAAGGAAATAGACGAGTTGTCCGCAGATCCGTTTGATGACGAACTGATAGAAAAGTTTCAACTTTATATCGAAACCAGCCGCGAGTTTCTCAAAAAAGCTCATAACTTTTTTACATCGATGCCCAATCCCTCTAATGTAGCCGGAGTTGCGGCTCATCTCTACTACTGCATCAATCAAGTCGGAGACGGCATAGAAGAATTGCAGCTATTTACCCTCAATTATGACGATCGCCACTTGCACACAGGTCAAGAACTGTTTAGAATTGCCGCTAGACTGCGACGGGAAGCACAGGATGAATTAAAATTTAAAAGTTAGTTAGTCAAGGAGAGGGGGAGAGGGGAGAGTGGGAGAGTGGGAGAGTGGGAGAGTGGGAGAGTGGGAGAATTGCCCAATTACCAATTCCCAATTCCCAATTTCCAATTCCCTCAACATTCATCCGTTAAATCCGTTAAATCCCGATTCACTGCGCGTTGCCGAACTTCCTTCCCGTATCAAATTCCAAAAAGAACTTGAATTCGCTTGCGAATTTTAAGAAAAGGAGTTTGTTCCAGAGATTCGTCATCTAACAATCCCAAATCTCTCAAAGCTTGCTGGCGTTCCGACAATTTTTGAGCAATCTGATCTGCTAAATTCGGCTGTTCTATTAAAAGTTTTTGCAAGTCGTGGCGTTCCACCACAAACAAAATTGCATCTTCGCGAGTTTTAACAGTCGCCGTTCTCGGAGTTCCCAACAGCAAAGATATTTCCCCAAAAAACTCGCCCTCGTGAAGCGTAGCAATATACTTATCGGCTTTTTGAGAAAGAACTTCTACAGTACCCGAAAGAATAATATAAAAAGAATCGCCAGGGTCCTCTT
Source organism: Microcoleus sp. OTE_8_concoct_300 (assembly GCF_031383065.1). Taxonomy (NCBI): domain Bacteria; kingdom Bacillati; phylum Cyanobacteriota; class Cyanophyceae; order Oscillatoriales; family Microcoleaceae; genus Microcoleus; species Microcoleus sp. OTE_8_concoct_300. The sequence goes on from NZ_JANMZH010000878.1 coordinate 11,605, forward strand.
CTTTACATACAACTTGTTCCGCTGGAAACAGTTGTCGATAGCCGTATTCAATTAACTGTCGCAGTTCTAAATCCGTGCACTGTTCAAAATAAGTTACTCGCCGCAACAAATCTCGCAGCGTCCAATTACTAGGCGATTTAGACCCTGATTTTTTTTGCTCAGAAACTGTGGGATTAGATTTGAGTTCTGCTGAATGTTTTGCAGTCTGCGGAAAAAGTTGGCCGTTGGAATTATCATCTTTGTTGTTGTGAAAAAATTGAGTTAACTCTTTCGGGTTTCGCAGCCACAAATCCCGCTGGGGAAAGGGAATTTCGATATTTCGGTGGCGAAATTCGTAATCTATTAAAAAATTCACGGCGCTTTTAATGGCATCGCTTTCCTGTGGCTGGTCAATCCAAACTAAAAGTTCAAAATTTAAAGCGTTATCTCCAAAACCGCGAAACCATACTTTAGGAGAAGGATGGGACAAGACATTCGATTCCATCCGCGCCGCAATTAACAGCGCTTCTGTAACTATTACTGGGTCAGATCCGTAAGCAACGCCGACGGGGATGTGGAGGCGGCATCTGGGGTCTCTGTAACTCCAGTTAATAATGTTTGTTTCGACAAATTTAATATTTGGTATGATTACAAACAGTCCGTCAATTGTTTTGATAATTGTGGAGCGGATGGAAATTGTTTCTACTGTTCCTAATAAATTGTCTATTTCAATAAAGTCTCCGACTCTAATTTGGTGTTCAAATAGCAGGGTGAGACCGCTGATAAAGTTGCTGGCGAGATTTTGCAAGCCGAAGCCGAAACCAATGCCGACAACGCCAGCTAAGACGGTGAGAGAAGTGAGGTTGATGCCGGCACCTTGCAGGACGATTATACAGCCAAGAGTTGTTAAAATATAGCTAGTGATGGTGGAAATTGCTTCTCGACTGCCGCGATCCAATCCCATACGAACTAGCAGGCTGCGCTTGATTCCTTCACTGATAATCTTAGCTATAATGAAGGCAAATATAGCTAAAACTATCATTTTGACGATCGCACTGATAGACAGATGAGTGTCGCCGATATAGAATAGCGGGGTTGTCATCGCACCCCAGAAATGTTCAACAAAGCGATCTGTTCGTACAGTAATCCAATTCATTAATATTTGGTAATAGATAATTGGTGATTGATAATGGGTGATGAGTTTTGAGCGCAACTGAACGCCAAACTGCTAACTATTGCAGAGCTTAGGCGAAAAACTCGAGCGGTGGAGTGCCCTGTGTTGCAAAAAAGGTGGATTCCCTTTCGGATAAATCCGCACGCGCGTACTTTCTCAAAGGCTGGTAACTGATGGGTTAGTAACAGATGGCGAAAAACTATTTTGTAGCGGTATTTTCTGCCGGATATCTGTGTTGTGGCGTAAGATGGGCCCGGCGGCTCGATCGATCGACGACGTGTTGCCAATATCTGGAAAATTGGTAGAAATTCATTTAGAGCACCCTCAAATTATTGAAAAATTCCAGCAAAAATTAGTTTATCCTTAAGAAGTAAGTCCTTTACAGAACTTAACAAGCTTACCTTACTTGACTTTTATGCAGTGCATCATCAATCGTCGGGCACAGTTTTCGGCGAGTCACCGGTACTGGCTGCCGGAATTGAGCGAAGCCGAGAACTTTGAACGGTTTGGCCCAACTGCCCGCGCACCGGGACACGGACACAATTACGTCCTTTACGTTTCCATGATAGGAGAACTCGACGAGTACGGCATGGTGCTCAACCTGTCTGATGTCAAGCACGTCATCAAGCGGGAAGTTACCAAGGATCTCGATTTTTCCTTTCTCAACGAAGCGTGGCCGGAATTTGAGCAGACTCTGCCAACTACTGAAAACATAGCACGGCAAATTTGGCTGCGCCTAGCCCCTCATTTGCCTGTGACCAAAATTCAATTGTTTGAACATCCCGAACTTTGGGCTGAATATTTAGGAAACGGAATGGAAGCTTATTTAACTTTGTCTACTCATTTTAGCGCGGCCCATCGGTTGGCTCGTCCCGATTTGAGCTTTGAAGAAAACTCGGAAATTTACGGCAAATGTGCTCGTCCGAACGGTCACGGTCACAACTATCATTTAGAGGTGACTGTTAAAGGGGAAATTGATGCGCGGACTGGCATGATTGCTGATTTGGGAGCTTTGCAAAAAGCGGTTGACGATTATGTTGTTGAACCTTTCGATCACACTTTTTTAAATAAGGATATTGCTTATTTTGAGAAGGTTGTGCCGACTGCGGAGAATATTGCTGTTCGGATCGGGCAATTGTTGCTTGCGCCTGTTCGGGAATTGGGCGCAGAGTTGCACAAGATTAAGCTGATTGAAAGTCCGAATAATAGCTGTGAAATTTTCGGCGCTGATTTAGAGGAAGTGGCGACTGAACGTCAGCAGCCGGAAGCGATTTTAGCTGGGGTTTAGAGCTGAATATCTGCTGGTAGATTCACGAGTCTTCTCTGTAGATCCGAGAGTCCGGCAGTGCGATAGTCCGACAGGGGTGTTCAACCCCTGTCTCATAGCTAAAGTCCTCTGAAAGAAAACTACAATTAATTATATTTTCCTTGAGAAGTTGGCTCATTTTTAGCTGATTCCAGACCATTATACTTTTGTGAGAACTTCAGAGCGATCGCCTGGAGAATCCTCAAAGATTGCGCCTTGTTTAATCAGGTCTTGCTTCATCGATTCAGAAAAGCCTAAGTTCGAGCTGAATCGGGCTTTCTCAACCTTAGTCTTACTCAGGTTGGCATCAATCAGGTCGGCACCACTGAGGTTGGCACCACTGAGGTTGGCACCACTGAGGTCGGCACCACTGAGGTCGGCACCACTGAGGTTGGCACCACTCAGGTCGGCATGAATGCGGTAGGCACGAATCCGGTCACCAATCAGGCTGGCACCACTGAGGTTGGCACCACTGAGGTTGGCACCAATCAGGTTGACACCAATCAGGTTGGCATCAATCAGGTCGGCGCCACTGAGGTCGGCACTTGTGAGGTCGGCACTTCTGAGGTTGGCACCACTGAGGTAGGCACGAATCAGGTTGGCACCACTGAGGTTGGCACCAATCAGGTTGGCACCAATCAGGTAGGCACTCATCAGGTAGGCACCACTCAGGTCGGCACTTCTGAGGTCAGCGCCACTGAGGTAGGCACTCATCAGGTTGGCATCAATCAGGTTGGCACCACTGAGGTCGGCACCACTGAGGTCGGCACTTGTCAGGTTGGCACCACTGAGGTCGGCACCGCTGAGGTCGGCACTTCTCAGGTTGGCACCACTCAGGTTGGCATATCTCAGGTCGGCATCACTTAAGTCAAACCCACTTAAGTTTCGATCTCTAATTCCCTGAATAACAATCTCTCGTACTAGACACCACTTATTATTGAGTTCGTTTCTTTCGTCATCCTCTGAACTTTCACTCAAAATTTGAACATCTTCAACAGGAAAACCGCTTACTTCTTTTAATTCTCCTGATTTAATGCCAGATACAAGCCGATCGATATCCTCTTGAGAACCCTCTACAGTTAATCGGATGCTGCCCTCTTTAATATCAGTAATTTTTAGAGTTTCTCCTGAATATTTTCGTAAATTCCATTCAATCCGACTTAAAGTCTCGCATGATTTTATATCACCTATCCATTTTATTTTAGCTTTAATTGTATGAGTTTTTTCATCTCTTACAGTCACTTGACGGTAAAATGTTTGTGTGTGCATTTTCTCCCAGCCTTCATTAATATCAGGGTTTATGCAATACTTTGTTTCTGGTATCTTAGAGTTTTTTTCTTCTGATATTCCTGCTATTTTCGTCCAATCTAACTTTAGTTCGTGACATATCTTCTTAAAGGAATCAAGCTGAATAAGCCGGCACTGAAAAAACTTGGTAATTGTACGGCGTGATAAAAGCTGAGCTTTGGCAAAGTTAATTTTTGAATCAAATCCTAGCCTGATCAGAGCGTTTTCTGCTATTTTTACACCTTCTGAAGATGGGGGGATAGTTATCTTCTTCTTTTTTCTCATGCTTAGGTTAGTCATAATGTGGAGAGTCTTTTGAGACGATCGCTTACAAAATCGAAACTAGAGCCTAGGACAATCATAGAGCAAGCACAAGAGAGCGACAAGTAAATTATTGTGTAGTCAGGGTTTCAAGCATTTTGCTTCAGACTAGAAGTATAAAGTTTAGGCTCAACGAAATCTATGAATAACCAGCCAATCACCGATTCTGACTCCACAATAGAAATGATTATTGCCAAAGAACGATTGCGCCAAGCCCACCATAGTTTTAACTTGGCCTTTGTAACGACCGCAGCCTATGTCTTCATCAGCTTTGCAGGAGTTGGGCTTGTACTTCTGGGCAAAGCTGATTAGGGAACTATCACGGCAACTCTCCGGTCTACTAGCATCAACTGCTTATTGTCTCGAGCTGTCCCAAGATGCCAATGATAGACTTGATAAGGTTGCTTCTGATCTCAACGACGATCGATAGCGGGTGGATTGCTGATAATTAGAGCAATAGGACTGAGGCAACAATCATCAGGATCGGGGCAACCACGGCGGGATTGCCCCTACAAAACGCGCTTATTCAGAGCAAAATACCATCGATCGCACTTTTTTAAATAAGGATCGCGAATTAAATAACTTACAATTTTAATTGTTATTGTGGGATGGGCGTCCCGCCCGTCCTTTTTTG
>NZ_JANMZH010000880.1:0-16004 GCF_031383065.1 Microcoleus sp. OTE_8_concoct_300
CATGCCCCATGCCCCATGCCCCATGCCCCATGCCCCATGCCCCATGCCCCATTACCCATTACCAATCCCGGCCATTAAAGAAATAATTTTGTCAAGCAATTGCTCAGGGTGAATCGGTTTAGCCAAACAATCGTTAGCTCCCGCCGTCACGGAAAATATCTCATCTGCGGGAATCTCCTTAGCGCTTAAAGCCAGAATTTTGATATTTTCAGTAGCGGGTTTTTGACGCAGTTGGTGAATTATTTCGCAGCCATTCATACCGGGCAAACGCATATCGACAATCACAGCATTCGGCTGCAAAAGTTCAATTTGTTCCACCGCCGCGGAACCTTCAATCATCCACACCACTTGCAGTCCTGCGACTGTCAGGATATCGCAAATCAGCATGGCAGTTTCTTCATCTTCTTCGACGAGCACGAGGCTGCCCCGCAAGGAGGAAGAATGCAGCGGTAAAGATGAATTCGATTTTTCATACGTGAATTTTGTGGATTCATCTTTGCTTTGAGTTTGGATGGGTATAAAAACGGTAAAAGTAGAGCCGACATCAACTGTAGAGTTGACTTCGATCGCGCCGCCGTGAAGCTCTACTAACTGTTTAGTTAAAGCTAATCCTAGACCGGTGCCGCCGTATTCGCGGCGGTAGGGGGAATCTAACTGCTGGAATTTTTGAAACAACAGCGATCGCTGATTTTCGGGAATTCCAATGCCGGTATCTTTGATTTGAAAAACAGCGGTGCTGCCAGCAGGTGCAGTACCGGGCTGCCGCACTGCCGGCGTTCGATTTTTATCTTCTGTAACCCAAACTCGCAGGATGACTTGCCCGCCTTCGGGAGTAAATTTAATCGCATTTCCTAAAAGATTGAATAGAATTTGTCTCAAGCGGCGCGGGTCAGCGGTGAAGCGATCGCACTCTTGTTTTATCCGCTGTTCTTGCAGCAGTTCCACGCCTTTAGCCATAGCTTTTTCTTTCAGGGCGTGCAGGCTCTGAGAAGCTAATTTAGAAATTGAAAATTCACTAATTTTTAATACTGCTTTTCCCGCTTCTACTTGCGATAAATCTAAAATATCGTTAATTAATTCTAATAAGTGGTCGCCACTGTCCCGGATAGTTTGCAGGTACTGCCGCTGCTTTTGCACCGGCACTTCTTTGCTGCCAACTTTGCCGTAGGACCACCGCAGCAGGGTGTCGGAAATGCCGATGACGCAGGTGAGGGGAGTCCGCAATTCGTGACTCATAGCTGCCAAAAATTCGCTCTTGGCGAGGCTGGCCGACTGGGCGGCGGCTAGTGCATCGCGCAGTTCTCGCGTGCGCTCTATTACGCGCTGTTCTGAGGTGCGCTTTTGCTGCTGGACTTGTGCATAAAGTTCGGCTTGATAAATGGCGATCGCCAAATGTTCTGCTATTTGCCGCAAAAATGTTTTTTTGCTTTCTTCCCACTCCCGAAAAGTACACTGGTGGGCAATTAGCAGCCCCCACAATTCGTCTTGAACTACGATCGGCACTAGCAACTTCGCGCGTACCTTCGCCCGCCGCATCAACTCTAAAAAACAAGGTTGCGAAGAGTAAGTTGTTTCCACATCCGCGACGCACAAAGCCAAGCCTTTGCGATATTTCTCTCTGTCAATGACTCCATTGGTAAAACACTGCGCGCCATCACTAAAATTCAGTACAGACGAGATAGCATCGTTGGCTAAAGCTTCGTAGGTGACGCGACCTAAATACAAGTAAGACCCGAAATTTTCTGGGATTTCGCCCGACCCAGAAACCGCCGCAGGTATTTCTTTACTTAACTCACCATTGTGGGGCGCTGGCACTTTTTCAAATTGATAGATTAACAGGCGATCGACCTCCAAAAACTCTCGCACTTGCTCGACTGCTTTTGACAAAATTACAGGCAATTCCAAACTCTGGCGGATTTGAGTTGTCACTTGATTCAAAAGTCGCTCTTGTTCGAGCTGCTGCTGCAAAGCATCTTCCACTGGCTGACAAAATGAAATGCAGGGAGTGGCAAGTTGTAATTGATTGACGGCTTCGGTAATCTGGAGCTGTAGCGTTTCTGGCTCTCTCACTTGGGGCGCGGAATTTGGCTCTATTTCTGTTTGGTAGTGTAGGGGCGGATGACTGTTTTTTCTGGCATCTGAAGCGAGAATATCCAGCAAATTTAGGGTGAAGTCGCTTTGAAAAACTGCCGAGTTTGGCTGTATATTTTTAATTGCTTGTTTGAGGGCGCCAATGTCAATTTGTCGCGAGGGTGCGGGCGTTATTTCTGCGAGTTGGTCTGCGAGGGGAGAGAGGAAATTGGCGATCGCCCCGGGATCGAAAGTCAACTGCACATTCAATTGCGAATTGAGATTTTTTTCGCTGTGTTTGCATCCGTTTGTTGCGAACTCATCTAATAGCTTGCCCCGCAGCAGCGCGCTAAAATGAGCTGATACCACTGCTGCAAACCTTTCCGATGAGTCTTCCCGATTTTGAGCATCAGCGTGAACATCGTCGGCCAGCCAAATCGCCCCGGGGAGTTCAGCCATTTGCTGTAACAACTGGTAAGCAGCCTCAAAGGTTGCTAGTGGCAAAGTCCGATTTAAGGTTTTTGGTTTCAATCTAGATATTTTCCCGGTTGTTTTAAAGAACAAAATATGAAGACCCCTGTTGTAGGGACGGCACCCGGGGCGCAGCAGGCGCGGCCGCTCCTTGAGACTTGAAATGAAAGTAGTCAGAAGGCAGGCTCAAGGAGTGGGCCAGGACCCAGAAAGCTTATTTCTCCCAGTTGTCATCTTTCTTCGCCGCGAGTGACCCCGCCATAGCTGTACGAGTGCGAAAGCGGTGGGAGGAAATGGGGGGCAGGGATACGGCTGAATAATCGTGAGCTTCAGGTCCTGTTTGGGTAGCGGGTTTTTTATGGAAACTCAGGAATTCCACTCCCATTGCTGGGGTCAAGTTAGCACGCGCCTGTGTTGTAGGTCGGTACTTTGCCAAACACACTGCCTCCCAAATGGCTGTTTAATGCTTTCGTTACAGAGCTCTTAACTAGCTACGCATTCCGGGCGTGTGAACAACTTTTGCCCACAACTCCTGTCACTTAAGATTTAGGCTGGTCAACTAGGACTCTTTCAAGCCCCACTAAATCGGTATTCCAATTAGTGGTGGGTTGTTGACCACTTTAAAAAATCTTATTCTAGTATAATATCAATATATAATTTGTTAACTTCTACTTAAAACTATCTGGGTAAATGAGCAATCCAACTCAACTCACCCCCGATTTGACGATCGGACATCTGCCTTGTCACCACTTTCAAGTGAGTGCTGCAACTCCAGGACAGGTAGTGGCTGAAAGATTCGAGCAAGAACCCGACCTGCCGGGAGTCATTATTACTCACGAATCACAGGTATTGGGCATGATTTCTCGCGTCAAGTTTCGAGAGCAAATGAGTCTTCCAGATCGCTTAGAAATTTACGGGCAGCACCCGATTCGTGCTTTGTTAGATTTTATTAGAATTCCGCCTTTGATGCTTTCGGAAAACTGGAAAGTGGAGGATGCGGTGCAAGCGTCTCTCAACAGGCACAAAGACTTGATTTATGAACCAATTGTTGTGGTAATGGAAAACGATAGCCACTGCCTTTTGGACGTTCAGACTCTGGTGATTGCCCAGTCGAAACTTTTAGCGCAAGCTAACAAAGTTATTCAAAAACACCGAGCAGAAAGACACAAGTATCGGGCGATAATTAAACAAGAACAGGCGAAGTTTCAAGAATGTAATGAGCTTTTAAAATCCCAACAGCGTCAAACAGAAAAATCGCAGACTCTTCCCAGTTTTCAGCAAGTGGCACTGGTAAAACAAGCTGAAGAAATTGCTCAAATGAATCAGCGATTTGTGAGGATTGCGAAACTGATTTCGTCGGAAGGTCGCCAAGCATTTCAAGCTACTTTTCAAGGTGCTAATTCTATTTGCAACAATACAGATAAAATTTTGGGCGTTGGCAAAGCAATAGCTAATGATTTAGAAACGGTTAACCGTACTTCCCGAACCATCCGGGAGGCGATCGAGCAAGTCAGGCACTTAGCAGTACAGGTGGCTGTAGTTACCAATCAAATGGGAAGTCAGCCCAGCGGTCTGAGCCAAGTGAGTCTGGAAATTGGCAGACTGGCGAGTAAAACTTTTGAATTGGGGAATCAAATGGAGCAAATTGCCAGCCGGTTTAAACTTCGCGTTCACGAACTCACGCAGGCAGCAAGAGCGGGTGCTAATGTGGCTAAATCTGTGACCATCAAGATTGATCGCGCGGAAATGGCGCTGTTAGAGTTGGAGGAATTAATAGCGGAAAAAGATTTACCTTCACAGACCCCTATCAAAGAACCTTTGCCAGTCATAAAAAGTGTTACCGCTGATTCTTTAGTTAAAGATATAGAACACGCCGAAGTCGCGGTTTACGAGTTGGAACAGAGAGTTCAGCAACAAGATTCATCGCAATATCTGATTCAAAAAATTCAGCAGGCGCTGAAGTCCAAAAAACCCTAAAAGCCCCGGTAGAATCCGATGAAACATTGGGAGAGGGAAAAAAATAAAAATAATAATTTACCATTTCAAAATTTTAAGAAAAGTATTTGTTAGACTTAGGGTGGGAAGATTTAAAATAAACTAGCATAAAAGCTATTTAAATATCCCAATTATTCGATAATAAGTCACAAAAAAATCTTAAAGAACAGGTGACGCTTATGAAAATTCTTCTGGTAGAAGATGACACACTTACAGTCAGGTTGCTGACCGAAGCACTGAACTCTCACAATTACAATGTGAATGCGGCAGCAGACGGTGAAACAGCCTTGCACTTTGTGCAGGCATACGATTACGACCTGATTGTTTTGGATGTGCTGATTCCTAAACTCGACGGCATTAGTTTGTGTCGGAAATTGCGATCGTCCGGCTGCCAAATGCCGATTTTACTGCTGACAGCGCTAGATAGCAGCAACGATCGAGTCCAAGGTTTAGAGGCGGGTGCAGACGATTATGTGGTCAAACCCTTTAATCTCGAAGAATTAATCGCTCGAATTCGAGCTTTGCTGCGCCGGGGTAAGGCAACTTTGTCGAGTACAAATTTGACCTGGGAAAAACTGCAAGTCAACCCGGACACTACAGAAGTAACTTATGCCGAAAAAGTGCTGCACTTGACTCCGAAAGAGTACAATTTGCTGGAACTTTTCCTGAGAAATCCCCGGCGCATTTTCAGCCGCAGCGCCATCCTCGATCGCATTTGGTCGGCCGGCGAATTTCCTCAGGAAGAAGCCGTTACCGCTCACATCAAGGGGCTGCGGCAGAAGCTGAAAGCAGCCGGGATGACGGTAGATTTAGTGGAAACCGTCTACGGACTGGGCTATCGGCTCAAAAGTCTGCAGGAGGATATTGAGAGCCAAAAAGTTGCGCGGGAAACGGCAGAAACTGCTAAAAGTCAAGAGACTTTATCTGCTGAATCTACCGGGCAGGGCCAGGAATTAAACAATGACGACCGCCGCCTCAAAGTCCTGAATATGGTTGCCCAAATGCGGGAAAATTTAAAAGCCAATTTTATAGAAAAGGTGGCGATATTCGATCGCGCGATCGCTCAACTCAAAAGCGGAACCTTGGAGGGCGAACTGCGCCAAGAAGCCCAGGCTCAAGCTCACAAATTAGTCGGTTCTTTGGGAACTTTAGGGCTGCCCAAAGGTTCGGAAGTTGCGCGCAAGATAGAACATTTGTTCAAGGCTGAAAACATCTTGAAACCGGATACGGCTCAGCAGATTGAGGGATTTCTGCAGAAGCTCACACAGCTATTCGATCGCCCGTCGCCCGAACCAGAAGGCGACCTAGTTCCTGCGGTTTCCCAGAAGCGCCGAATGCTGATTGTTGATCATGATACTTTTGAGAGCGAGCAACTGAAAATAGTAGCATCCGCGAACGGCTTCCAGATAGAAGTCGCCAACTCTGCGCAGGCGGCAAGAAATGCGATTTCTCAACAGCCTCCCGACGCGATTTTGCTGGATTTGACATTTTCCAAAACTCAGGAAAACGGACTTTCTCTCCTGGCCGAACTCCTCCGTGAAAAACCAGAAATTCCGGTGATGATTTTTAGCGGGCACAATCAATTGAGCGATCGAATAGAAGTTGCTCGTTTGGGAGCTTCCGGCTTTTTACACAAATCTATCCCCCCAGCAGATATACTCAAAGCAGTCGCCCAAGTTCTCGACCAGACCGGCCCTGCTGAAGCTAAAGTTATGGTGGTAGACGATGACGTGCATCTATTGGCTGCAGTGCAAGTGATCCTACAACCTTGGGGATTTCAAGTAACAACATTGGATGAGCCCGAAAAGTTCTGGGAGGTACTCGAAACCACTTGTCCGGATTTGCTAATTTTAGATGTGGAGATGCCCGGTTACAGTGGTATTGAGCTGTGTTTGGCAGTGCGCAACGATTTGCGCTGGAGCAAACTCCCCGTGCTATTTTTGACGGCTCATTCCGAGCCGGAAACAGTGCGCCAAATGTTTGTTGCAGGTGCTGACGACTACGTGAACAAGCCGATCGTCAAACCGGAATTGATTGCTCGCCTCCTGAATCGTTTGGAGCGGACTCAACTCAGGCACAGACTAGCTCAGGCACAACACTAATACCATTTTAGATGAAAAATTTAAAGAATTAAATAACTGAAGAATGGGGAATGATGAAGCTCGAAACCACGAGCACGGACCTACAGTTTAATTCTTTTTTTAAACTGCTATAACTAGGAGGAAATATGCAGTGCGTGTCCGAAACGAATCAGGAAGCCTTAGCCCACACTTGGGATTGTTTGATTGTGTGATTCGGCCGCGGTGGCGTTGATTGATGTTGGCCCGCTCATCAAGAACATATAGCCTTTCTCAGTAACATGAGGTGCTCATAGGGCATAGGGCATAGGGCATAGAGCATAGAGCATAGGGCATAGGGCATAGAGCATAGGCATAGGACTCGCCCCCATACCTCACCACGCTTGAGAACCGCTATAGACTAATTTAGAGAAGTATTAATCATAGGAAAGCAATGATATTGCCCTCAGACACAGGCACTCTCAATAACAGCGACTACGAACTAATTTACGCTCCGGGTTCGATTCAACCTCACGGCATCCTTTTGGTGCTGGAATCTCCTGTGTTGAAAATTTTGCAAGTTAGCAACAATACTTTTGAGGCTCTCGGCATTTACCCCGAAGAACTTTTGGGCAAATTTTTACAGGAATTTGTGGAGACTGAGGAAATTGAGGCTATTGAAAAAGCTTTATTTGAAAAAAGTCATCACTCTAACGGTATCAGATTATCATTCAAAAGTCAAAACCGCCAGTCTTTTTTTGAGGGGACGCTGCATCAATCTAGTTCAGCATTAATTGTTGAACTAGAGTCGGTTGTTTCCCCAAAAGCTAGCGATTGTTTCAATTGTTATCATTTAGTCCAAGAGCCGATCGACAAAATCCACCAAACACCAAACCTGCAAGTGCTGTGTCAAATAGCAGTTGAAGAAGTGCGGAGGATGATCGGTTTCGATCGAGCGATCGTCTATCAATTTGATGCCACTGGTGCGGGGGAAGTTGTCGCCGAAGACAAAGTAGAAAGTTTGGCTCCTTTATTGGGACTGCACTATCCGGCTACGGATATTCCCCCCCTGGCAAGAAACCTGTTCAACATGAATTTAATTCGGTTTATTCCCGATATTAACGGTCGGCCTGTAGAACTAATTCCTCACTGCAATCCGTTGACCGGTCGCCCCCTGGATATGGCCTGTTCTTTGTTGAGAACAGTTTCCCCTTGCCACGTTCAATATCTCAAAAATATGAACGTTGCCGCTAGCATGACCCTGACATTAATCAAAGATAAAAAAGTCTGGGGATTGCTCGCCTGTCACCATCCAACACGAAAGTATGTCAACTACGAAACAAGAACCGCTTGCGAAATGCTAGCAAAGTTTGTGAATCTAGAACTCAGCTACAAACAAGATAGCGAAGACCGGGAATATGCAATTTATTTAAAAGAAAATTGCCATAAATTTATCACAGAAATCTCTAGAAAAAACTGCTTTGTAGAAGGTTTGCTTACATTCGGAGATGAATTGCTGACCTTAGTGGGCGCTACCGGTGCAGTTGTGTGTGCCAATGAAAATTTAACAACCATCGGCAAAACCCCGGAATGGGTAGAAATTGAAAAATTAATTGTTTGGATAAAAACTCAAATAAATAATGATGTTTTTTATACAGATTCTCTCTCAAAACTGTATCCGCCCTCCGAGAAGTTTAAAGAAGTTGCTAGCGGTTTGCTGGTGCTTGCCATGTCCGAGATGCAAAATTATTACATTTTGTGGTTCCGTCCCGAAGCAATTCAAACTGTCAACTGGGCTGGTCAACCAGACGGGCCAATTGAATTTAAACCGGATGACAGCCGGCCGAGGTCTCCTCGCACTTCCTTTGAGTTGTGGCAAGAAACTGTGAGGTTAAAATCTTTGCCTTGGCAGCCGTGCGAAATCGAAATAGCGCGAGAACTTCGAGTTGCTATTACTAGCATTGAGTTGCGGAAAACCAATCAGCAGCTTAGCTTAGCTTTGTCGGCTACCAAAATCGGATTTTGGGACTGGGACGTGCAGAAAAATCGCATTATTTGGTCGAGGGAACACGAAGAGTTGTATGGGTTGACCCCGGGAACTTTTGGCGGAACTTATCAAAGTTTTGCAGCTTGCGTTCACCCAGAAGATTTAAACAGTATTCAGAATGCTATAAATCAGGCGATCGCCCAGCGATCGGATTTCTGTAACGAAAACCGCGTGGTTTGGCCCGACGGCAGCATTCACTGGATTGAGGGAAAAGGTAAGTTTTTTTACAACGAAGCAGGCGATGCAGTGCGGATGGTGGGGACAGTTACAGAAATTACCGATCGCAAAGCTAGAGAATTACAGTTGCGCCTGTTGGAATCAGCAGTCACCACCACTGACGACGCCGTGTTAATTACCGAAGCTGAACCGATTGACGAACCGGGCCCGCGAATTCTTTATGTCAACCCAGCTTTCACGCGGATGACGGGCTATACGCTAGAAGAAGTTTTGGGCAAAACACCGCGCATCTTGCAAGGAGAAAAAACTAACCGCGCCAGTCTTGATCAAATTCGGACAGCTTTGGAAACCTGGCAGGCGGTGCGGGTTGACTTGATCAATTACCGCAAAGACGGGACGGAATTTTGGGTAGAAATGAGTATTGTGCCCATAGCTGACAAAAATGGTTGGTTTACCCATTGGGTATCAGTGCAGCGCGATATTAGCGATCGCAAACTTGCTGAAGCCGCCCTCCAACAGCTCAATGAACAGTTAGAAATGCGAGTTTTGCAGCGAACCCGAGAACTAGAAAGCTCTCAAGCAGAACTCCGGGAAAGTGAAGCTTTATTTCGCTCTCTGAGCGAAAGTTCGCCCGTCGGCATTTTCAAAATCGATACTGAGGGGAAATGTACCTATACAAATCCCCGCTGTCAAGCAATTGGCGGCTTCAAACCTGCTGCAGCTTTAGGAAACGGCTGGATGCGGTTTGTTCACCGCGAAGACATCAAACTAATTCTGTCTAAGTGGTCGGAATCGCAATCGTTAGATGGGGAATTTTCCTGTGAATTCCGCCACATCCAGCGATCCGGAACAATCCGGTTTTGTCGGCTTAAAACAGCTCCGATTTTTTCCGACAGAGATCAACTAATCGGTCACGTCGGCACTATCACAGATATCACAGAAAGTCGGGCAATTGAAAAAATGAAAAATGAGTTTATTTCCATTGTCAGCCACGAACTACGAACGCCGCTTGCCTCAATTCGCGGTTCTTTAGGTTTGCTGGCGGCTGGGGTACTGAAAGATCAACCGGAAACTGCCAAACAGATGTTAGAAATCGCGTCTAGCGATACCGAACGGTTAGTGCGTTTGGTCAACGATATTCTAGACTTAGAGCGGCTCGAATCAAGCCAAGTTATTCTCGTCAAGCAGTGGTGCGATGCGGCTGTTTTGATGCGGAAGTCTGCGGAAGCTGTGCTGTCTGTGGCTGCTGAGAATAACATTAATTTGTCGATTTTGGCCGTTTCGGGCAAAATTTGGGCTGACCCGGACAGGATCGTTCAACTGCTGGTAAATTTGTTGAGCAATGCGATTAAATTCTCGGCTGCTGAGAGTACAGTAACTGTCAGGGTTGAAGATTTGGGCGATCGGGTTTTATTTGAAGTCAAAGATCGAGGGCGGGGGATTCCTGCGGATAAACTAGAAACAATCTTTGGACGGTTTCAACAGGTGGATGCTTCTGACTCCCGCCAAAAAGGAGGTACGGGTTTGGGTTTGGCTATCTGTCGCAGCATCGTGCAGCAGCACGGCGGCAGAATTTGGGCCGAAAGTGTTGTCTCAGAAGGAAGCAGTTTCTATTTTACAGTGCCTGCACCGTTGGAAGGCGAGGGGGGAAAAAGTTTTTAGTTTTGAGATTGCTTTCATAAGAGATGGGGGAAGCTAATGTTCCTCGCAACGCACGCGGGGAGAATGAGTTTGCGAGGGTTATCTGTCGATTTTTCTGTTCTCGGTTTAAATAGGTGAGCGGTAAAATATAGCAACCGCCAAGACTATGAGGACGTTTTTTATTCCTGAAACCCTTAATTTTATTGCTGATTGCTTCTTCCTTCTGCTATATCTGCGAAGAAACCGGGTTGATGAGGCAGGGTGTGTAAGTTTTTTTTCGGTTTACCATGATTAATCTAAAATTTGAGTTTTAATTATGTCAGCAAAGCGCATTCTGGTAATCGATGATGAAAAAAACCTCTGCAGCGTGATTCAGGCTTGTCTGGAACATTTAGGGGGCTGGACGGTACTGAGCGCGCTCAGCAGCAGCGAAGGATGGCTTTTAGCTGAAACTCAACTCCCTGACGCTATTCTGCTAGATGTGATGATGCCGGATATGGACGGAGTTGCTTTGTTTAGTTTGCTGCAAAACAATGCGCCTACTCGGGAGATTCCGGTGATTTTCCTGACTGCTAAGGTGCAGGCGATGGATTTGAGCGAATTTGCTGATTTGGGGGTAGCGGGGGTGATTGCTAAGCCTTTTGATCCTTTGAGTTTGGCACAGCAAGTTGCGGAAATTCTGGGTTGGGAACCGTTGTCTTAAAGTGGGGGAAAATGCGATCGCAGATAGCACATAGCAGATCAAACTCGGCGGTTGAAACCGCTACTAGACAAAAAAAAGTCGGCAAGGGCCCGACTGAAGAATCCAGGGGGCATTAAAGCCGGATGACGATCTAAAATCCGCTTTCTCGTTCCCAATATCTTGCAAAAACCACGCAATTATGTTACTAAACCGGGTTTCGCCGTCCAGGAAAGTCCTAGTTTTTCCTGCTGTTTTCAGAATTTCCTCATTTTTTTGATTTAGCTTTGAGATGGATCGGTGATTGGTTAATTTAAACTCTGATTCCCTAGAAGTTCGAGAAATGATCTCAGGGAGTCGGGGTTTTTTGTTGCCCGCAAAGCCGATCGGCTATTACCGTATTTACAGGCAGAATAACTCCTCCATAAGTTACAAAGACTTGCCTCAAAAACGGTTTTTTTAACCCGGGATCACAGATGCAGCGAAGTTTTTTGGTAAGAAACCCCGCTTGGGCCTGCTAATCCAAGAGTTACGAAGACTTCCCTCAGAAACCGGGTTTTTTTAACCCAGGATCACAGATGCAGCCAAGTTTTATGGTAAAAAACCCGGTTTTTGCCTAAGTGCTGTAATCCCTGCTTCGGCAAAAGTATATTTATCAAAAAAATGATGGTCTTCATAATTTCCTCATATTTTTTAGATAAATTTTACTCTAGGCTCTGGATCAGAAGCCCGATCGCAATCTCAGCACCATTCCGCTGCCAAAAAACGAACCTGTTGTCAGGGCAGTTCGGGTCGGTGACGGTACTTTCGATTAACTGGTGCCACAGCACAACCAGCCTGAATAAGTCAGGAGTGAGGTTCTGCATACCACAAAAACCGGGTTTTTAAACCGGGAAAAACGGGGTTTCTGCGCCACTCCTCTATGTGTTGGCATGAGAACTGAATCGTAAAAAAATTAATAACTGAGGATGTGATTCGCGCTCTCGATTAACACCCCAAAAATAAATCTGTCGTTTTGTCAAGAGCCAAACTCGCAATTGCCACTAACAGGCAAAGCCAAGTCCCAGTAAGTTTTTGAAAGAGTGGGGAGATTTTTAAAATGTCAGATCAGCTATCTTCTAAAGATAACAACCCGATTCTGTGCTATTACGCAAATGCTACCCACCTTGTTCAGGTGGTTCGGATTGGGAACATTCCTAATTGGTACATGGAAAGAGTGATATTTCCGGGACAGCGACTGATGTTTGAAGCACCAGCAGAAGCAGTCTTAGAAATTCACACGGGTATGGTGGCAAGTGCTATTTTATCGGACAAGATTCCCTGCTACGTGCTGCGGGTTATAGAAGAGGTAAGTTTCGAGAGCGAGCTGGTGATTCCCCAAGAACGATATGCGGTATTAGCCGGCTAAGATTCCGCAGAAATCACACGATATCGAGATGGCAACAAAAATATTAGTTAACGAGTGTTTGGGGAGGGGGAAAATGCAGAAAAATCTTGTCAATATTACCTTGGCAGTAGTTACAGAAGAAGTAGAAATTATCTTGGAGTCTTATCCGACGCATCCGTACCAACAAGCTTTTTCGCCTTCTGGCTTGCGACAGGATTTAATTGCTTACGTGCTCAGCCGAGTTCCTAATAGATATACTGCGATCGACTCCGGCGAGTCTGTTTCAAACCAAACAGTCCAGGTTCGCTGTTCTTCAGAGCAGTTGCTACACATAGAAAATTTGATTCATGCTGGCATTCGCGACGTGCTGCACAGCTATCAGAAGATCGATTACCGCTTTCGGGAACAAGTTAAATCCGCTTCGAGAGTTGCTAGTTGGTTTTGATAGTTTGTCGTAAATGAGGGAGACGCCCGCATCCTCGGCACTCTCGGTTGGGCGAGGGAGGTGGAATTGTTTACTGGCTCAATGGTTCAAGACTTTTCGTAATCGCAGCAGCGCGAGCACGGGCCATTGGGATTGACAGCACAGCGGAGAATTTCCGATCGAGCATTAAAGCGACAGGTAGCATCTCCGATAACCCAGATGCCGCTTACACAAGTTCTTTCCGTCGGCGTTGTGGCAGACTGCACGTACAGGGCAATTTTTTGCAGTCGGTAGCGGCCGGATTTGAGTTGATAGCGGTGGTGGCGTTCCAAAACAGCGTAGGTTTCTCCCTCTAAATCTAGATAGTTCCCCGGTTGTGGCGTCCAATCCAGCCGAATGTTGCCTAAGGATTGGCGGGGGTGAGAGAGAATCACCTCTACGGGTAAAGTATTTTGTTCCATGTGGCGGTGGGTTGGCGAGCTGAACTAAAGGGGCAAATACTAGACTAAACCTACATCTTCTTCATCTAGAAAGATAACTTCTTCTAGAGAGAGTAATTTAGGTTGAGACCCTAAGCTTAACTATTTGACACTCCCGAGCGTGAACGCACGGGGATTCTTTAATCTACGAGTCAACTTGCTGAGGCAGGATTTCTCCAACAACAGTAGAGGTCAATTCTCCTAAAGCGTTGCTTGGCTCTTGACCAAAGGTTCCGACGTGCCCCGCCGTACCCAATCCTCGACGAAGGATATTTCTAGCTGCGTTGAAATCTCTATTCATTACACACCCACATTTACAAACGTGTGTTCTCGTGGATAGCGTTTTTTTGACAATTTCACCGCACTTAGAGCATTCTTGGCTGGTGTACTGTGGGTTCACCGCAACCGTAATCTTTCCAAATACTTTACCGAAGTATTCAAGCCAAATACGGAATTGATACCAAGATGCGTCATTAATAGACTTAGCTAAACAGTGATTCTTTACCATATTTTTAATTCTCAAATCTTCGTAAGCGACTACATCGTTTGATGAGATTACGCACCGTGCTAATTTCACAGCATGGTCTTTACGCTGCCTACTTATTTTGAGATGGCGTTTGCCTAGAATCTGCCTAGCTTTAGCCCTATTCTTTGAACCTCTTACTTTCCTGGAAACACGACGCCCTGAACGCTTAAGAACTTTTTCACCTTGGATCAGGAATCTAGGATTTTCAACCGTAATTCCCTTTGAATCGGTGTAATATTCCTTCAGACCCATGTCTAATCCGATCGTAGTACCAGAAGGTTCTGTGTTTTCTTTTCGCTCGACATCGACACAGAATTGAACGTACACGCCATCCGCACGTTTTACCAATCTCACCCGTTTGATTTGACTGATTTGGTAGAAGTGCAAGTCGCGTGTGCCTTTTAGTTTTAACCTTCCAATCCCTTTTTTATCAATAAAATTGATTGATTTCCTATCCTCCGCAAGCTTCCATCCACTGGTTTTGTACTCAACAGAGCGACAGTTTTTCTGAAACTGTGGATAACCTTTTTTACCAGGAATTCCTTTCTTGCAGTTCTCATAAAATCGGGAGATAGCAGACCATGCTCGTTCAGCGCTCGATTGTCGAGCCATTGAGTTGAGTTCGTCAGCAAACGGAAAGTCGCGAGCCAGTACAGCACAGTATTTATTTAAGTCGTATCGACCCACATTTTTGTTATCCATCCAATAGCGCAAACAGCTATTGCGGACAAATTTAGCGGTACGAATTGCTTCATCCACTGCATTGAACTGATTCTGTTTCCCGTAGGCTTTAAACTCAAAAACTAGCATGGCTTTACCTCCCGCTTTTATGTTATATCGTTTGACATAAGACTGAGCAAAAAGTAAAGAAAGTTTACAATATAACTCGTATCTCTGATCAAGCAAGGATTTGACTGGGAGACTAAAGTCTCCCGTGATCTTTAATACCTGGACTGAAGTCAGAGGGTTTTCAGCTTATTTCTTATAAACTTCAACTCGCTTTAGATAACTAAAGTTAAGTTCGATTACGCTTTATAAAGCAGTAGAGGCTTCTGGTATCGCAACTCGCAGGTTCTATCGATAGGCGGTTGAGATTCTGAATAGATTTTAAGGGTTTGCGGGACTTAGGGTGCTTGGGGTATGTTTGTAGTGAGCAATTCAGCCCTCTGATTTTCATGAGGACTTTAGTCCTCACTACAAACCAAACCGGATTTTCGGCAATCAAAATTCCCAAAAATATCCCATTCCTTCCATGATTCCCCAAGCGCAAGCAGAACCAGCTAAATAATGATTTTCAGTGCCGCATTCGCGATGCCATTCTAAGAGTTCTGAGAGAGCATTAGCGACTATTACTCCCCGGACATCCTGTTCAAACATACTGATATCATTGCCAGAATCACCGCAAACTAATGTTGCCTCAGATGGAATTTGCAGGCGCTTTTGTAAATAAGTAAGGGCATTGCCTTTATTGCTAGTTTGCGGTAAAAGATCCACATAGCTATTGCTGCTAAAAATGATTTGAGCTAGCAGTCCCGATTCAGTTAACTTTTGCTGCAAAGCCTGGACAGTCGAACTGTTTTCTGCTGTTGGTTCCAGAATATAACTGATTTTCCAAGGATTTTGTTCTTTTGGGGATTGGGGTTTAAGCTTGGAAAACTGCTGAGCTAAAGAGGCGATGGCTATTTTATCCCAGCTTTGAGAAAGATATTCCGCCCAATCTAAATCGAGGGTTCCGTCTTGGTAAATTTCGCTGCCTACACCTGCAATTAAATAGTCTGGTGCTAGCAGTTGCTTTTGGGCAATTAATTCGCAAGTTGAAGCATAAGAACGCCCGGTAGCGTAAACCCAACAAATTTGCGATCGCTTTGATTGCAAGCGCTGGTTTAAAACTTGAGTTGCTTCGTCATCTCCGACTAGGGTGTTGTCTAAATCTGTAACTAATAAAAATTTCATTTTGGGAATTAATCAGTAGTCAGTTGTCATCAGTCATTAGTAATTGGGAATCGATCGCTTCCTAAAATAATTTTAACTATTTATAAGAATTTGTTAAA
>NZ_JANMZH010000881.1:0-3222 GCF_031383065.1 Microcoleus sp. OTE_8_concoct_300
AAAATTCTTTTTTGTTGTTTCCTAATCTCTAGCAATACTTCTACAGATTCGGCAATCGTTATATGAGGACGGCCAGACATTTTAATGTTCTCCTTTACTTTTTATATAAGTCTATCACAACTTTATAAAAATGGTATTACTCCCTCCCCTTGATAAGGGGAGGGTTGGGGTGGGGTAAAAAATTTACGACTCCTGCAAGGATTCCTATAATACCAGAATCGGATTTTGAGTATTGATTTTATTAAACTAAGAGTTTGTTTGTAAAGTTCAATTCACGATCGGAATGATGGGGAGTGGGGAGTGGGGAGTCGGGAGTGGGGGAATAATGAATTTTCTTGTGGGTTAGCAACAGGCTTTCCGGCTTGTTGCACAAATAATGAATTTTCTTGTGGGTTAGCAACAGGCTTTCCGGCTTCACAAATAATATCAATTCCGGTTGTATCGGAATGATTAAACCACAGAGGGCACAGAGGACACAGAGAAAGATAAGAGAGAGATAATAATTCCCATGTCAACGGATTTGATATAAGAAATTTTCTTGTGGGGTGTCTGGCCCGAACAGGCTTTCCGGGCTGTTCCACATTAGATGCACCACTGTTTACTCACTTTCTTCTTCAACTTTTTCTACATCAATCGCCGCTTTCTTGAAAGGACAATCATTACAACAATAGAGTTTCGATACTTCCTCGCTGTTTAAAGTTTGTTCGAGAGGGCAACGCGACACTTCCTGTTGATTTTTGTCAAAGCAGAGGTGAAAACCTACTAACCCAAAAGTCAACACTATCCCCGCCGAAGAATTGATGGCACCGACTACAGTACCGACAATCGCCTCTCCAATCATCCATTGCTGCTGTTTTGATAATCCCATAAACCATTTCCAACTCAACTAATTTGAGTGTGGAATTTCGGGATACCCGAAGGCAAAGAATGGCTGGAACTGTGCTAGAATCGCCATTAGGGATATTCGGGACTGTCATTCGGTATCGGGAATCCCGAAACTTTCCCGAAACTTTTTTTAGCAATTTACTTTCCGAAGCTATGCCCAACCAGGGAAAAGGCGAAAAGTCTCGGCAGCGAGTGATTGATTTGGTTGAGGCGCTGCTAGATTATAAGTTAAATAATAGAAATGACATCTCTTATCTCCGCGCCGATTGGAAAGGTGACACCACTGAGTTAACCGTCACGGCGACGCTGGAAGCCTTGCGCCATCTGCTTAAAGATATAGAAAGCTTTAAACCAACTGAAAAAACATCTGAGGCGCAAGTTAAAAAGTATATCGGTGAGGCACTTACTGATTATCTCAGAGATGTGCTGAAAATTCTGGAGGATAACCGCCCGGAGAATGCAAGGCGCGGTACTAGCAATTGGGTTTTTACTCTGAAGCTGTGGAGTCAAAAGGACAAAGCCAAGAATTTGCAAAAGTTGGCAGAAGTGTGGCCCGTTAACGGCGAACCCGGTATCAGTAGTCAGATTAACAGCGGACAAAATACTGACGGCAAAAGCGAGAATGATGATGTGCCGGCAGATGCCCCTCCCCACAAAGCAATCAGGGTGGCTTTCTCTCAACTACCTGACTCTATTCCTGTGTGGAAAGGGCGGGATGAATTGGTGGAAAATTTAACGGCAAAATTAGTACAGATGCTGCCGGATGGAACTTCGCCGCCGAAAGTATTGGCGATAATCGGGCAAGGCGGTATGGGCAAAACGAGTTTGGCTGTCAAACTTTTAGAAGCATTGGGAGTGAATTGGCAGAAGTCTGTTTCTCAAAAGGGGGAAATTTTGCCCGGTGGCGATTATGAGTGCGCGATGTATTTCGAGGCAAAGGAGGGAACGAGTTTTGATGACGTGGCTGGATTCCTGTTAAGTGAAGGTTTGGGGATTCAGGCTGCGGAAGTGTTGAAAACTGCCGATGAAAAGATAGCGAAAATTATGGCTGGCTTGCAACAAACTCGCTGTCTTTTGGTACTCGACAACCTGGAATCTATTTTGCATCCTGCTGTTGAGGCGGGAAATCCAGACATTTTGGCTGCGGCGCAGGTACATCGAGCAATTTCACGGGATTGGGGTAAGTTGCTGAATGCTTTGGTTTATCAGCAGCACCAATCGCAAACGATTTTAACCAGCCGGGAAGTGCCTGCGGATTTGGCACATACCCGCTATCCGGGGTTAGCACCGGATTCGGAATTGGTGCATATAGAAGTGTTGCCAGGTGTGGATTTAGCGGCGGGTGTCGAGATTTTGCAGCGAAAGTTGAGTGATACATTAGCTGATTTGCAGTGGATATCTCAGCGGGTTGAAGGTCATGTTTTTTTATTAACTCAATTGGCTGCTCTCGGCAAGGGAAAACCGGGGTTTTTGCGGAAGCATCCCGAATGGGTAACGAAGAATGCAAAACCGATGTTGCGAGAACAACTAGCAAGGCAAAGTGCAGCGGCAAGAGATTTGCTGCGTCGGATGTGTGTTTTGCGAGTGCGGATAGATGTCAGGGGTTTAACTTTTTTGCGACTGTATACGGATGATGTTGAAAAAGATCCCCGCTTTGAATTAGCAGCAGAATTTGCAGCACCTGCGGAGTTTACAGACGCAGAAATTAGCGAGACAGAATCTATTTTACAGCGATTAGTCGGTGCGAGTTTGGTGCAGAGTCGTTATGACGAGGAGAAATGTGAGGATTTTTATGATTTGCACCGGGTGATTGAGGAGTTTTTGCAAGGGGAATATAGACATGAACTGCCAAAGCTGCTGGAAAGTGTTTATAAGTTTTACTACACTGGTATAACTGTGGATACTCCTCAAAGCTTAGCAGATTTACAAGCTGTTCTAGAAGCTCAACATTTTGCCTTTAGGTTGGGCAACTATCTCCAAGCTTACTACTTAATCCCAGGTGAATACTTAACAAGGTGGGGATCCTGGAATTTATCAAAAGAATTGTACGAGCAAATATTACCTTATGTTGAAGGCGAGCGACGTTCTTATTGCTTGAGAGCATTAGGTGTAATTCATCGGAATTTTGGGAATTGGGATTTAGCAGAAAAATATTTTAAAGAGGCGCTAGCCATCGCAGAAAAAGAAAATAATCAGAGCAGCATTGCTACTTCATTAGGGATGTTGGGAGATATCGAGCGAAATCGTGGCAATTGGGATGAAGCTGAGAAATTCTACCGGCAATGTTTGGAAGTTGAAACAGAATTAGGCGCTCGATCGGGCATGGCATCTTCTTGG
>NZ_JANMZH010000887.1:0-2444 GCF_031383065.1 Microcoleus sp. OTE_8_concoct_300
AGTGCTCCGTGTGCCTTTCGTGGCTTTTCGCTGGATATTTGCTCTCAACTTGGCATAATGATTTCTAACTTTGGTAATTTGTTTACCGCTAAATGTATCTCCATCAGAAGTAACTGCAATATCAGTCCTACCCAAATCACAACCCAAAACTTGATTGCTTGGTGGAGGCTCGGCTGGCTGAGATTCAAGCTGAATATTGAGATAGTAACTACCATAAGAGCGTTCGCACAAAGTAGCAGTCTTGGGGTTTTGACCTTTCAACAATCCAAGTTGGTAGTTCCCGATAGCCAGTACAAACCGTTCCCTACCACCAGTAGTAGTCAAACTTACTGTCCAATCTTTTTCCCTAAAAGAAAAGATACGGGTATCGTAAGTGACGCTAGTAGGAGCAAAGCTGCTGACTGGCGAACCATCTTTTTTAGCTGTTTTTCTGTTGCCAGAAACCCGTCTAATAGCATGGATTGCCAACTGCGCCGAAAGTCCAAACATATCTCTGACATTGTGATATACCTGCAGATTGCATCGCCAATTCATTTGTCAGAGTTGGCGGCACAGTTTGATTCACGTATTCACAAGCATTAGCGAACGCCTGAAGGGTTGCATCAATTTTGAGGGACTGCTCAGGCGTTACTTGGAGCTTGCAAGATACTGTCAGGACTTGTTTCATGACAAGAGTGTATCACGTATTGAATAAATTCTGTTGCGTTTATAGATAATTTGTTCAGCTCTTGAGCCTCACGCGCATTCCTCCCGACACTCAACGGGGTACCGTTAGAGTGCGGGACTCCTGCTGTTTTAGTTGAAGTGGGAGAGACAGCATAAGAATCCGAGTATTCTGCTGCGAGGTTATAACTTGCGAAGTGCAGAGACGTGGTTGAAGGTAGGGCAGAAACGGACCCAGCATCGCCCGACAGCATTAATTGAAGAATTCATTGCTGAAAGTTTGCGGCAACCGCCCTGGTCGTCCCTCGATGTTTTTATTTCTTATTCTCGCGTAGATTCGGATTTAGCCAGAAAGCTCAATAACGGACTGCAACTACAGGGAAAAACGACTTGGTTCGACCAAGAAAGTATTGCCTCGGGAGCGGATTTTGCGCGAGAAATCGAGCAGGGCATCCAATCGTCTGATAATTTCTTATTTATTCTTTCCCCGCAATCGGTAAATTCACCCTATTGCGCGATGGAAGTGGAGTATGCAGCCAAGTTGAACAAGCGGTTTGTGACTCTGCTGCATCGAGAGGTGAATTCCGCAGACTTGCATCCGGAGTTAGCCAAAGTCCAGTGGATAGATTTCAATCAAAACGAGGGGGATTTCAATGCCAATTTTAATCAATTGGTCAGAACCCTGGATACAGACAGAGAACACTTACAGAATCATACAAAATGGTCTCAGCGATCGCTCGAATGGGAACAAAAAAAGAACACAAAAGACTTACTGTTGCGGGGAAGTGAATTAGCAGTTGCCGAAGCTTGGTTGAAGGAGACTCAAGCGCAAAAGAAACAGCCCGCCGCGACGAAGTTACAAAAGGCATATATTGCCAAAAGTGGGGGGCATAAGCGCCAAAATCGGCTGTTGTTAGCCGGGGCAGTTGTGAGTGTGATGGGGGTAGTGACGGCTTTTTGGTTGAAGGCTGAAAGAATTGCCACCATTGCGACGCTGGGGGAAAAAGCCGCCCGCGCTCAGTTGTTGGTCTCGATCGATCCCGTAGAAGCACTCATTCTGGCAATTCAAGCCACAGGCCAAAGCCGATCGTCATTATTTACTTTACAGACCGTTGTGCCCCAGGTTCAGTCTAGTTTACGAGATGCTATTGAGGATGCCAGAGAACAAAATATCCTACAAGGGGATGAGGGTTGGGTCCACTCAGTGGCATTTAGTCCCGACGGCAAGACGATCGTCAGTGGCGGTAATGACGGGACCCTTCGCCTGTGGAATCGCTCTGGCAAAGCCATCGGTCAACCCTTCAAAGGGGATGAGGGTAGCGTCTACTCAGTGGCATTTAGTCCCGACGGCAAGACGATCATCAGTGGCGGTGGGGACGGGACCCTTCGCCTGTGGGATATTACCTCTGGCAAAGCCATCGGTCAACCCTTCAAAGGGCATGAGGGTAGCGTCATGTCAGTGGCATTTAGTCCTGACGGCAAGACGATCGTCAGTGGCGGTGATGACGGGACCCTTCGCCTGTGGCGCGGCAATTGGCAAGATTGGCTGGAGGTCGCGTGCAACCGGTTAATCGCGCATCCAATCTTAGTTGCGCCCCAAACGCTGCTGAAAGAAGATGCTGAAACGATCTCCGTGGCTAAAGATGCTGCTAAAACCTGTCAGCAATTGGTCTGGAACCCTGAGGATAACGCCCAGTTTTTAGTAGACCTCTTGCAAAAATAACTAGGACGGGCAAGATGCCCATCCCACAAGAGTTATTTTTTCTTGTGGGATGGGCATC
>NZ_JANMZH010000907.1:0-1518 GCF_031383065.1 Microcoleus sp. OTE_8_concoct_300
CCCAGTACCATTTCTACCAGTTCAGCTTGGCTCAACTGCTCGATTTGGGTTTTTTTCTGCTCTTTGGTGGCTGCGGGCTTTTTCATTCGTTTATTTTACCAGATGCCGTCACTGAAGTTTTTTTGACCTGAATCCTTACCCCCTGATTAAGTAAGTTGGCGCTTTAAAACGCAACTATGTAAACGATGTAAAGTGTCCAAATGCTTTCTACTGGCTAACTTAAGCCTATTTACATACGGTTACATTATTCGGTTTAATCCCGCCTATCTACTTACTACCGATTACCAAGTAGCGATTGCCAATTACCCTATTACTGGTTGACGATTACTGGTTGATACGAGAGTGATTATGAGTTTTGAGTTTGAGTCCTCACTCACTACTCAAAAGTCAAACCACGAAACCCAAACTTTCTCTCTTTTTTCTCAGTAACAGTTGTTGAGAGCTGTTACTGAGTTTTTGTTTCTGTTTCCGTTTCTAGTGAACAAGAGCAAGTTTTTGTTTCTTGCTTTTACTGGGAATTTTTTCAGAAACGTTATCAGAAACGTTATCAGAAACATTATCAGAAACATTATCAGAAACGTTATCAGAAACGTTATCAGAAACATTATCAGAAGTGTTTTCAGAAACGTTATTAGAAGTGTTGTCAGGAGTGATAACAGGTGATAAATGAGCTATCATGCTTTTCAATTCTTCAATTTCTTTGAGAGCATCAGACAAGTCACCATGCAAAGTCTCGTTTTCGACCATAAGCTGTGCGTCTGTAACGATACCATGATCACTATCATCAAATTCTCGATCGACTTCTAAAGCCCCACTAACTTTTTGTTGACTTTGCAGGTTAGTGATTGTTGTTGAAGCTTCTCTTAGCTGAGTTCTCACTTGTTCTAGTTGAGCTTCTAGGACTTGTTTCTCACCAACTTGTGATTGCAGAGCTTGGATTTGAGAATGCAGACTCGACACTTCTCGTTCTCGTGCTTCGATTTGACCGTTAAGTTTGGATATCTCACTGAGTCGATCGCGAGAAGCATTTTCAAATTCTGCAACTTCGAGCAACCGTTTTTCAGCAAGTGTCAATTTGGCTTTCAATTCATTGTTTTCGGCTTGAAGCAAATCTAACTGCTGACGAAATTCTTCAGAATCGGTCAACTTTTGTTTGTTCAGATTCATGTACGCTTCCCGAAGTTCGTTTCGTTGGCGTTCATACTCTGCTAGATAAAATTTCAACTCCATTTGATTTTGAGGAAAATCTTTGAGTTGTTGACGCATCAGCTCATTTTCCTGAGCTAACTGTTTCATCCGATCGCCACTCACGCTGGTATCAGCTTTTTGATAAGCCAGTCTGTAGAACGCGATCGCCATTTGATGAGAAACCTTGAGAATAAGTAGTCAGACAGAATTAATTACACAAATACATAGTATAATGATATTCCAGGCAAAATTATGAGTTAATTACAGTTTCATATGATGTTTATCAGAGAAATAAATCCTCTTTCGTCTAAATTGCTCGACTCGAATTCA
>NZ_JANMZH010000908.1:0-1901 GCF_031383065.1 Microcoleus sp. OTE_8_concoct_300
TTCATGTTTTTTGGCTTCAATCATTGGTAAAAGCTATGTTTCGCCAGAACACAATTGACAAAACTTATATTGCCGAGGAGAACTCGAATTCACTCATCTTTCTAAATGCTGTTTTCTCACTTTTTCAGCAAGCCCTACATATAGGGTTGTGTAACGGCAATCCCCCCATGGTTGCCCCTATCCAAGGATTGTTGCGTCCAGGACGATTGAATTTACCCTAATCCCCTCGTCTTTGGTATAATGTGCGGGTTCATTTAATAAAATTCAAATTGAGCTATGAATATTTTTGTACTTTCTTCACGGGCTTTAATCTCAAGTGTATTCTGGGACCCTGTTTTTGAATTAGAAAATATTGTTGTACGAACCTGCAACGCACAACTTTTGGTACCATCTGCCCGCGATGTATTCCAGTGGTCATACACACTTTATCTGCTACCCGGTCGAATACTCCGTAAAGCTGTTAAGTCTACTACAGGTGTATATAATTTACCACTTTTACCTCAATTGTCGGACAAACCCAATGTTTTACTGCTGATTGGGATATCAGGAGCCGATCTGGAACTACTCTCAAGTATACCTAAGTGGAGGGACAGTTTTGATGTTGTCATCGGTTATATTTTCGATTCTTGGGAACCGGAAGTTTATTCAAAAAATGTCTATCATTTAGATCATTTATTCGTTGCACTTCCTGAAATTATAGATGAACTGAAACAAAGTTTTGGTATACCAGTATCGCTGATTCCTTTTGCTGCTGATGTTCTCGCTCAGGGTTCGTGTCAACTCAAGCGTTCAATAGATTTAACAAGCTTCGGGCGGATACCCTCACAGTATGACACTGTGTTTTGCAATAAATTCAATGAACCTGGTTCCGAACAAATTTACTATAAATCTACGCCCAGAACAGAAGAGCTATTTCCGAAATTGCCTTACGAAATGCGTAGAGACGAGCCAGATTCTCGGCTGCTATTTCACATTCTCAGACATAGCAAACTCACCTTGGCATTTGACCCGCTATATCCTGGTATGCGTCGGTTTCCTTACTCGTTTATTACACTGCGTTGGTTTTATGGTACAGCCACTGGCGGTGCGGTAGTTGGGAAGCGTCCAACTACACCTCTAATGGATGAGTTGATGAATTGGGAAGATGCTACTATTGAGTTGCCCGATGACCCGCAAAAAAGTGTTGAATTCATTAATGAACTTTTACAAGACGAGGTGAGGCTTAATTCTATATACAAACGCAACTATGTTGAGAGTTTAGCCCGTCACGATTGGAGGTATCGGATTCAAAGTATGCTGGAAGCTGTGAAAATTCCCCTACCGCAGGGACTGCTGGAGGAATTGTCACAGATGAAGATGATTCATGAAAAAATGGTCAGCCGACTTTAGATTTTGGATTTTGGATTTTGGATTGGAGAATTACTCCTGTCCTGAGTCTGCGAAGAAATGAATCTGGGGGGCCGGGGACTAAATTGCTTGATTGCCCTGCCAGAGCTGATTGTAGAAAAATAAAAGTGATAGATTTGAAGGGGATTACGATCGACTTTGCCGTCGATTTCTTCACCGCGCTAATTGGCAATACTTTGTTCGCGCTTTCCAGCGGAACGGACTAGAGACCTTCAGGGGGCGACAAGGGCCCTCGAACCTTTACAGGCAAATGTTTTCGCCCGATTGACCAGCCTCAAAAATTTCGGCTTATGGACAAATAAATCTCAAGAGCGAAAAAGTACCCAGTTGTGATAAAAAAGAAGGGTCTCGCTAATAAGTAGTCAGACAGAATTAATTACACAAATACATAGTATAATGATATTCCAGGCAAAATTATGAGTTAATTACAGTTTCATATGATGTTTATCAGAGAAATAAATCCTCTTTCGTCTAAATTGCTCGACTCGAATTCA
>NZ_JANMZH010000913.1:0-1405 GCF_031383065.1 Microcoleus sp. OTE_8_concoct_300
AGAAAGTCCACTGAAGCTAAATCAGGGGCTTGGAATGGTAGAACAGTGGGATGAAGATGCCATCCGGCAACGGGCAGACCGACTTTCTACCATAGCACTCGATGTCTGGGCAGCCCCTAAGCTAGAAACCAGCGTGCTTGAGTGCTATAAATCCAAGCCCGCCCAACTAGGCTATACCATAGTAGATCACCCATATTTGGTTTCGGGAACAATGGCAGAGGTGTTTAAAGTATTCAGGAAAGAAGTTCTTGCGCTTGATGACTGCGTGACCGAAGAATTTCTCAAGCTTTACGTTGCCTACAAAGCAGAGTCCAATTTTGTGGATATAGTACCGCAAGCCAAGCGGTTACGCATCTCGTTAAATATGCCATTTTCCGAAATCAATGATCCCAAAGGCCTCTGCAAAGATGTATCGAGTGTAGGGCGTTGGGGTAATGGTGATGTAGAGGTTGGTCTGGCATCGCTTGATGAGTTGCCTTATGTGATAGGGTTGGTGCGACAGTCACTTGAGAGACAGATGGGAGGCATAGAGTAGTCCAATGAGTAACTTTGCTTTCCTCCAAGCTGAATTCTCTACGATTTATGAATCCGCCAACAAAGCAGTTGATGCAGTACATCCCGACCCTCGCACTGCCTGCTTTTATGCCCGTCGAGCCTTGGAGTTAACCGTAAATTGGTTATATAAGTACGATGATTCTCTAGAACTGCCTTATCAAGATAATCTCAGCAGTTTAATTCACGAACCTACTTTTAAAACCTTAGTAGGTGAAGCAATCTTTAACAAAGCAAGAGTCATTATCAAACTAGGAAATCAGGCAGTACACAGTACCAGACCTATCTCTGTGAATGATTCTATAAATGCTGTACGGGAGTTGTTTCATGTTGCATACTGGTTAGCACATACCTATGGACGCAGTAGCAAACCCAATTCGGGGCTTACCTTCAACTCTGACGCATTGCCCAAGACTGCACCAGTTCCTAAGCAAACCATTGAACAACTTCAGAAACTAGAAACTCAACTACACGATCGCGATGAAAAGCTTTCAACAGTTCTAGCAGACAAGAATGCACTTGATGAAGAACTGAAACAAGTACGGGCAGAATTGGCAGCAGTCAAGGAAGCCAGTGTCACCCAGCCAGATACCCACGACTATTCTGAGTCACAAACCCGCGACATCTTCATAGACCTTTTGTTAAAAGAAGCCGGATGGAACTTAGATCAACAACGTGATCGCGAGTTTCCGGTTACAGGGATGCCCAATTTATCAGGTCAAGGTTTTGTTGATTACGTCCTCTGGGGCGATGATGGTAAACCTCTGGCAGTCGTAGAAGCCAAGCGCACCCGAAACGACCCCCGCATCGGGCAACAACAGGCTAAGCTATATGCCGATTGCCTAGAAAACCA
>NZ_JANMZH010000936.1:0-7218 GCF_031383065.1 Microcoleus sp. OTE_8_concoct_300
TTGCTCCTTGGACAGTCACAAAACTCGGAGGACTGTTGTGACCAAAATGTCTGAAACTTCTTCCTAGCTTATAAGCATAAATATCCTTACTTGTAAAATCTCCTTGTAAGCTGCCTTCGATCTGAATTTCAGTGCGATCGAATCGTTCTTTTATCTCTTTAATCACAACAATTTGGTGTGAGGCGATCGAATTTTTGGGATTTAGCGCCAACAATAGCCGCTCTTTTTTATTTAACTCCATCTTGTTCTCTTTTAAAATTGATGTCTCGATAGAAAAAGAGTTCGTGTTATTTTTGAGTTCGGGAAGGCTATAGGGACGATACAGATTAAACTGACTCAATGCTGGATAGGCAACAGATTCTGCGGTTGTCTCGAAATCAACGGATTGTTCGATGCCATCTAGTTGAGATTTGAGAGGAAACCCAGGGGGAACAACAATCGGTTTATCGCCTTTAACTTGGAAGGCAAAGGTTGCCTTTCCTCCCACACCAGGAGAAAGTTGATAGCCCAAAAGCCTCACTAAATCGGCAATACTTTCACGCCATTGCGCCGTGCGTAAATAGGCTTCGTTGGCGTATAGTTCCTGGTAAAATGTCAGAATATCTCCCAAAACTGCCACCCCTTCGAGTAAGGCAATTCCCGGATCGTCAGGTTCTCGATGGGTCCAATTTTCTAGCAGCTCATTTTTATTTAATTCCCGAAACATTGCTTCCAGAAAAGTAGCATAGGTTCCGATACGATAGTCGATGTGAGATAATCCCGCTCGATTGTAAATCTTCTTAGGAAACTCAAAGGGTTCTACGCAGTCGTTGTCGCAGTTAGTTGTCATTGTCTTCCACCTATAATTTCAAATTTTATGAAGCCACTTTCTAGGCGATCGCGATCGTTTTTAACTTGAATAATTTCATTTCCTCGAACTTCAATAACATTTTGCGTTCCGGGTGTAACTTCATTCCAGCGTTTTAACTTCACGTCGAGCACGTGCGCTACTCCTTGAATCCCTTGTACTGCACCGATAATTTGACTGACTCTCAGGGCTTGCCCGAAGGTCCAGCGATCGGGATTAAAGAACGCCATCCGTCCGTCGGGAGTATAACCTTCGGAAAATTCTTGTTCTAAAATAAACCGAATATCTTCAAGCCAATAGTCTGGATGAAGGCAAATAAAAACTTTGATATCTAAAGGAACAAATCGAGGCAATCTAATTGCTAAATCTTCTCCAATTAAACGTACTGCTTCCAGGTGACGGGCAACTTTTTCTAGCAGTTTTTTTGTTAAAATTGACCGCTCCACTGGATCGATTGTTAAAATTGACCTATCCACTGGATCGATCGCAACTTGCACCGTTCGCCAACTTCCCGTCCATCGATATTGGGCAAATGCCCTAGCCACTTCCGGCAATTCAGCAGCACGATTTTCGTAATCTGCGAGGGTAATTGCTCTCAATTGGCGGTAACGATAGGCTTGCGGAAGGCGGCGCAAAATTTCGGCAACTGGTTCGGGTTCTCGTCCGTTAGTGACATCAAATGGATTCCAACAATAACTCACTTGGGGAAAGACATTTTCATCGAAGTTGAGTAAAGTATCTGGGCCGACATTGCCATCTAATCCTGCTGCGACTTGATAAGTGCAATGTACGATCGCACCATCGGGCAATTGCTTCCCATTAACACCATTGCCAAAGCGAATTAAACTGCGTCCCAATTCATCAGTTTCTACCACAAAGCCATCGCCCCTTTCGTCGCTATCGTCACTATGAATTAAGTCGATAACTTCATCCCACAAATAGCCATTTACCTTGACTTCTAAAGTCGATTTGGGCGGCACTTCACCACCGGGCGGTGTATCGAGATAGGCTAAAGGAATTACCGGAAGTTTACAAATTGCTTCCTGTTTTTTGGTTCGCGTGTAAAATAGAGGTGGTTCTGGAATCAACGGTAAAGATTCATCTAATTCTTGGAAATTCACGGAAACTGGACGACCCTGATAGACCTGTACTAAATTTCCGTGAAACAAAGAAACATTTTCAACAGGAGTTGTAGTACCGTTGGCGGGACAATTGACCGTGAAACAATAATTGCGTTGTAACTTATTCTTTTCTTCCCAATGAACTCGCACAAACCACTCACTCGCTACTGGATCTTGCATCTTTTGTGTCTTTTTAGGGATGAGTTTCAGCAGTTGTCGTCGAGTTGGATCTCGCCCTCGTGTTTGTCCAGTTAGAGGATTCTTATGTTCTTGAATCAGCAGGTGAGTAATCGTTCCATTGTCAATTAGTTTTCTCACCGTTTCTGCTGGAATTTCTCCCGGTTCTGAAAGTTTTAAATCTGCACTGGTACTTCCTGCTGACAATGCGGGAATTGCACCACTCCAGGTGTACAAACTCATTTCATTTAATAAGGGATAAATCTCTTGTTGTTGGCGGTTCATAAAGACAACTGAGGTCGCATCTAAAACGTCTTCGCCTGCCCAGACGACGAAATCTTTCGTCAAGGTATATATGCTGTTAACATACAATGCTAACCAAGTATTTGCTTGATTACCTTGGTGAATGTAGTAGTCCATTAAACGGCCATGACGTGCCAAAGAAACGCGCTTTCGGGCAGTTACTAAATATGCCTCATTCATCACCCGGTCTTGATAGTCACTTAACTCATCGGCGGCAACGCTAAATAGGGATAACAACACTTGATCGAGATCGGCTTCACTCGTTGGTTGCCAACCGGGAACGCGGTTGATCATCCAAGCAAATAAGGTATGGCGAAACGAGTCATAATCTTTTGCCAGATAATCGATCGCAGGATTTGATTTTGGTTTTGGGGGTGCATCCCAATCGGGCGCACAATTATTGAAACATCCGGGACGGAATTTGAATCCTATTTCGCTAAAAACTGGGTCTATATTGGCATAAACAACACTTAAGGTATAAGTGGAATAATCGCCGATCGGGCGAACGGTTAAATGTAAAATTTTGTCATCATCGGCATCTGCGATCGCAGCCAAAACTTGCACCTCACCCGTCGCCGAACCGCCTAAAATTCGATGACCACCTGTAATCTGGAAAATTTCTTTAGCGCGGGCTGGATTCATTGCTATTTCGCTAGCAATATTATTAAGTTGATTGTTGTTATAAAAATAAACACTCAAAATTGCTTCGGTTGGATTGACCGCAGGAGATAATGACACCAAAAGCAACCGGATGCCGTTAAATGTACCTAAATTATTTGCCCGTTCGTTAAGCGCTTCTTGATTCTTAATTGTCATCACACTTCCTCCCTAAACTTCACCATTGCGTTGGAATTTCATAATCCGACTATCTTTTGTGCCAGCTATTCGATACTGAATTTGTACTTCAAGGGTTGAGTTATCGATCGTCACTTGTAAATCTTCTAAAGTTACTCGATGTCCCAACCATCTAGAAATGGCTTGAGTTATCCTGGCTTTAGTCACGCCTGCGAGCGTTTCGCTAGCATTTTCAAACACTAACCGCCGCACTCCACCGCCAAATTCAGGTAAGAATGCCCGTTCTCCAGGGTTAGTGAGAATTAATTGAATTAACTCATCTCTAACGTGCGCTTCTAGGGAAGGAACTTGCGCCGATCGTCCGTTAGAATCGATCCGAAAGGGGAAAGATAGGTGTTTGTTCATAAACAATTCAAAATTTAAAGAGGTAGAGAATCATAATGCCGATGCCTTCATCTGTGTATTAACAATAGTGGCAACTCCTTGAATGGCGTTTTCAGCGTTGTAGCATTTGCCGATGCTGTTTTTGAGAAGAGGGGCTGTACTATTAGCAGCCGTTTTTGTCGATCCGGCAGACCATTCGATGCGGATGCAGGGCGAAGGTTTGCCGCCAGGAAGGGTAAAAGGACAACCGATAACTGGGTGAATATCCGACTCTAAAAGTACGGGCGATCGGGCAGCAAAAACCTTAGTATTTGCCGTTAATAAGTTTGCCATTCCGCCGTGAGGACAAAGAACTGTGCTAGTTTTTGTTAAGTAATTTGGCATTTAACGTACCTCAAAAGAACCGTTATTAATATTGACTCCCGTTGCCGAGAGAACGAGTTGAGTAGAACCAATTTTGAGCTTAATTTCGGTGTCCGTTAAGGTTATTTCTGCACCCCCAGAGTGGAGGAGTTGAACTTTGGATTCTTTGTCGTCCAAAATCAATTGATGCCCGGCCGTTGTCACCAACACTCTCGTTTTAGTTCCAGCAGACGCGGGCATTTCGCCCCTCGCCCACCAACACCCCGTCCAGATGGGACGCGACGGGTCCCCTGCTTCAAATTCGATCCACACGCCATCCCCCACTTCTGGCAGCACAACAAAGCCGTGATTTTTTCCGGCAAATGGCACAGAAGGCAGCGCCCAAGGGGAATCTTCCTGACCATAAACCTCTGGAACTTGCGCCACGATTCGCCCCATATTCTCCGGGTCGTCTACATCCTGGACGAGTCCCCGATATTTGCCGAAATAGCGCCCTCGCTGGAATTCTGCGAGTTCGACGATCTTTTGTTCCATGT
This sequence comes from Microcoleus sp. OTE_8_concoct_300, assembly GCF_031383065.1. Classification (NCBI taxonomy): domain Bacteria; kingdom Bacillati; phylum Cyanobacteriota; class Cyanophyceae; order Oscillatoriales; family Microcoleaceae; genus Microcoleus; species Microcoleus sp. OTE_8_concoct_300. The sequence continues at coordinate 4,527 of NZ_JANMZH010000936.1, forward strand.
CTGAAGTCATCATTAGATTATTGACCCTGCTAAATTGGCTAATCCGGCGCTAGACCCCGAAGAACGGGCGTTGCGCTGGAGGGTAAAGGATTGGGAATAGAAAGACCGGGTTAAAGAATGAGTGACTTTGCGGATGAGATAATCGCCGCTGTGACGTTGGTTTGCGCCGCAGACGCTGACGACTTGATAGGGGGTTAGGATAGCGGAGTAGGTCTCGTTAAGGACGCTTCCGGTGGCCTCGGTGGAATAGCTGGAACGCAATGCTTCTGCTGTCACCGCTTGGTCTAAGTCCACTGCATCGCTATCGCGAGGAGAGAGAATTTGAGTGGCTGTATTGCCTTCCTCAGCAAAAGTTGTCTCTTCTCCGAGTAAGTCCAAGCTGCCGAAATTGGAGGTGCGCTGGGTAATCTTTTTATCGAAAATATTGAGGATAGAAGCGGTGACTTTGGCGGGATGTTGGGCGTTATTAGTGGGGTTAAATTCTGCCACGTTTCGTTCTGCACCTAATAAAATAAGTGGGGGTAAACCATCTGTTTTGGTGGGAAAGGATTTAAAACAACCGATACTTTTACCGGGTTCTTTTCCAGGTAAAACGTAGGCGTGCATTCCCTGACGGCGCGCAAGCGATCGCAATAATTGCATAGCAGTTCCTCGCTGGACAACTACAGGCGGTAAGCTACTACTGGGGGCGGGAGTATTTTCGATTTCGGTAGTATCAATTTGCTCGATTTCTTCAAATAATTGACTGGCAATTTCATGGTCGAGTAGATTTTCAAATCGAAAAATGCGATCGTCTCGGTTCAAACGAATGCTGTCATCTTGGACAATAACTGTTTTCATACTTTGACCCGGTTCCGAACTCATGCGATCGCCCGATTCGACGATGCAACCATCTATCAGCGGTACAAATGCACTATCTCCAATTTGGATTTCTATCCTAACTTGAGTGAATTCAGCAAGAAAGCCTTCGTCTTCTCCCGTCCAATTGCCGTTGTCATCGGTAGCAATGGGAATTTGCATCCTCGCTTCCCATGCCATATCAATTTCTTGTTCCACGGTAATTTCTTCAACGCGATCGAGTTGTTCGCGAGTGGCAGGATTGTTGTTAAAAAAGATTCGATAGTTAATGGTCATGGGTAATGGGTCATGGGTAATGGGTCATGGGTCATGGGTAATATCAAATCCGGTTGCATCATCAGAACGATCTCGTTTTAGGGTTGTTTTTGAATGATTTAACCGCAGAGGGCACAGAGTACGCAGAGAAAGAGAAGAGAGAGAGATGGATAATTCTGATACGAACGTGATTGATATAATTGGTAATTAGTACCTCCTTACAAATAACTAATAACTAATGACTAATGACTAATGACTAATGACTAATTTCTGGTTATTGTCTGGGAATTTGAATAACCCGTCCGACTTCCTTAACTAGGTCGTTTGCCTCTAGTTCGGTGTTGGCATCGGCAATGTGCCAGAACCAAGTTGGGTTTTGATATTGGCGTTGGGCGATGATGTCTAGGCGATCGCTTTCTTCAATAGCGGTGAGTTCTCCATTAACTGTAGGAAGTCGTCTCAAGCTAAGTGCTTTGATCGTGCGACCATCTTTTGTGACAACATCGACTTGTTTTTGTCTGAAATATCTTGAGGTTTCTAGAAACATGGTTGGTAATGGGTAATGGGGCATAGGGCATAGGGCATCGGGCATCGGTAATAAATAACTACTGACTACTAACTACTGACTAATGACTACTGACTAATGACTACTGACTACTAACTACTGACTAATGACTACTGACTAATGACTTGTTAAAACGGAATTAAATCGATCGCCAATTCAACCGTATTTGCCAAATTCACGATCGCCTGCGCTTCTTTGGCAAGATTGGAATACTTCAGCGCACCCTTGCCCACCTTATCGTCAGGATTGGAGGCAACTGCCAAACCCAGCGCGACTTCTGCTTGGATGGGATTGAGAGAACTATCGTATTGCTGTTCGGTAATGCTCATCGATTCCAACAGGACTGGTAAAACTCGCGTCTTTCCCCAAATAAACAGAATTTGGGGATATTTTTCTCTAGGAATCGGTTGTTTGGGAATATCATCGTTGCCTTCCAAACCGAGCGCCTCTCCAATTTTGTCAAGGGCTTCTCCCAATAATCCGCCAATTAAATTGCTTGGATACACCATCTTTTCCAAAGCTGCCAGTTGCGGACCTATTCCCAATTCTTGGGCGATAATATTCCCTGTATTTAATTTGTCAGCCGCACTAAAATGAGCAGTTAAAGTAATCCGTTCTACCGGAATATTTCCCGCTTGGGATGTTTCTCGACTGGTGGCACCCGTAGGACGTTCGGGGATTGAAATATTGCGGCTGAGAGTATCGGGGTTGAATTGAAAAATGACGAGATTAGGCAGCGGGCCAAAGAAATCGCTAGCATATTCAATCAGTGCGCCTCGCAGTAAAACCATTATTTACTTCCTCAAAATTCTGGCTGTTATCGCCTTTGTCAAAACCCAGGCAATTTCTCTTCTGATTTCCCTCGCATCTCCCACCAGGGTAAACGCATCTTAACTGGAACCCAAAATATGCTACAGTTAAATCCGACTAAATTTCAATGTAGTTTGTTGTAGTTTATGGGTGCTATCAATGGCAAGAGGTTTTAGTAAAGCTGTAACTTCCCAACAAAAACAA
>NZ_JANMZH010000947.1:0-1885 GCF_031383065.1 Microcoleus sp. OTE_8_concoct_300
CTGCCGTTGTTTCGGGCAAAGCTCCCCAGTTGCTAGTCACGACAAAACAACCGCTAGCTAGAGCTTCCATCACGGAGATACAAGAAGTTTCTGCAAAGGTATTTGGGTACGCTAATATATTAATCGAGCGCAATTCCCTAGCGAGTTCTGGCTGAGTTAGCGAACCGACATACTCCACTCCTGCTTTTGCTGCACAGTGGCGGTATAGCGGTTCCCATTTATCTCGATATTCTGTTACTTGATAGACTTTTAAACTAGAAAATACCTTTAATCTCACATCAGTAAATCACTGCCGAATTTTCGGGAAGATGTCTAAAAGTAAATCTAAACCGCGAAAGAAAGTGCTGGTATAAGTTAAAACTGGAGACGGTTAGGACATTCTTAATTGCTGAAACCCTTGCTATTATTGCATTTTTATATCTATTTTATTCATTCTTCTTCCTTCTGCAATACAACTCGGAGATAGGCCTTGGCAACTGTGGCGATCGCTCACAGTATCGTTATTGATAGAATCTGGAAGCCGAGCTTTATATATCCCAAATGTAGGGCGATCGCAATTTCTGTATGCCCTGGTTTTACCAAGCATAATTGCCTAAAATCAATAATATAATAAACCCGCCCCAGCGCAACGGTAAATCGCTATCTACCTGTTTCAAAATACGCAGTGTGGCTTCACCCTTTTTCTGCACTCTTGGGCGAGAAGTTCTGTAAACTCGGCCCGACTTCGATATTTTATAATTTGCATAAAATGACCAGAGAAAAATAAAGATTTGTAAAGGAGAAACTCAAGCACTGACAGTATACTCGAACTCTGCTAAGCTCCTATTAGTTAAAAGTTGAGGGGGTCATCCGTTACTAGATAGAAATACCGCCATCGTAAATCAAATCGGGCGATCGCTTTGTGCATCTCAAAAACCCGTAATTCTACCTAAAGCAAAAACAGATGAAAACCCTAACTCAACTTAACAAAAAAAATCCCTTTGTTGCTTGCATGAACAACCAGCCAAGGTCGATCGTCATCCTTGACCCCACAGTACCAGACAGCAACCATATAGCCCAAGGCATCAAACCAGACACAGCTACCTACATCCTCGAAAACAAGCCTGATGCCATAGAGCAAATCACCACATTCCTAGCTCAGCATACAGGCATCGAATCGCTACACATCATCACCCACGGTAGCCCCGGCAAGATTTACTTAGGCACGACAGAACTCAACAGCAGCAACATCGAAAACTACAGCCAACAGTTGCAACAGTGGCGAAACAGCCTTACTACCAACGCCAGCATCATATTGTATGGATGTAACGTAGCAGCGGGGAAATCCGGCCACCAATTCCTGACTCAACTGCACCAACTCACAGGCGCAAACATCGCCGCCAACTCCCAAACTACAGGTAACAGCAAACTAGGTGGCACCTGGGACATCCCCCAACTCATTCCCCCATCGAGCCAAAAGCCCAAACTGGCGATCGTAGAAACCACCTATAAAACCTACAGTGGCGTGCTAGGCTTCGCCCCCAAAGTTGACTTCTTAATAACTGGCGATCGGCCGAACTCCGTCAGCATTGGCGACATCAACGGCGACGGGAAGCCTGACTTAGCTGTGGCGCACGACAGTGCGGCGAACAGCAGTGGCACAGCCTCCATCCTGCTCAATACCACTGCTACCAACACCATCACCCCCGCCTTCGCCACCCAAGTCACCTTGGCTACTGACAATAGCCCCATGTCCGTCAACATCAGCGACATCAACGGCGACGGTCGCCCCGACTTAGCTGTGGCGAACTTTAGCAGCAACACCGCCAGTATCCTGCTCAATACCACCCCCACCGGAGCCACCACCCCCACCTTTGCCCCGCAAGTCACCTTCGCTACTGGCATT
>NZ_JANMZH010000045.1:0-5395 GCF_031383065.1 Microcoleus sp. OTE_8_concoct_300
GGTGGTTCCCCCGGATACACAGCCTCAGTACCGCTAACAGTCATTTCCCAGTTTAATTTCGCTCCATTTTCGCGGAGGCTCAACTTATAGCTAGTCGCACCAGCAACCGGATTCCACCGCAAAATAGGCTTGCTGTCGAGCAATTTCGTGCGCCGCGGACTGATAATATAAGGAATTGGCCCGCTATTCCAGGTAATTTTATCATCGCCGCGATCGGGACATTTAACCAAGTCCGCGCTACAATCCGATTTAGACTCTTCTTTCGCTAACAAACAGCTATTTAATTGATTTTCACCCGGTGCGATCGACTTAATCCCCAAATCTGCACATTGAACCGTCAGTTGTGCGTTTTGTGAAGTTCGCAATTTGTCTCCCGGATAAATCGGTGTACCGCCGGTAGGGCGAACAATTCGGCCGTTTTGGCGCTCGATCGCAACTTCCCCGCTACTATGGATAATCAGTCCGTTAGATATTCTGTTACTCGCTGCTAGTGCGCTAGTTGCGATCGAGCTTAAAACTATAAAAACAGCAATCCTGATTTTCACTTGATAATTCCTTTTGCTTGTAAATGTTGCTGGGCATTTTGCATACATCGATCTTGTTCTGGTATGCGGTAATCAGAATATTTAAGCGTCTCATTCCAGGCTTCCAAGGCTGCTTGCGGCTTACCTTTAATTTCCAGAACCTGTGCTAAAAGGCATTGAGCCTCAGGGCTATCCTCTCTGAATCCTATTGCTATTCTTAAATCTGCTTCAGCAGCGTCATATTGCTTTTGTTTAAACCGCGCCCAGCCCCGATTTTTAAAACAAGCCGCTTTTACTCCGTCATATTCAGTGTGTTCTAAACAGCGAGCAATAAATTTTAAAGCTTCTTGAGGTTGATTGTTGAGAATCAGCGATCGAGATAATTGAGAATTCGCCTCAGCAGAACCCCGCCGCGCTGCATCCTTCATTAATTTTTGCGCGTACTCTTTTTCATTAAAATCCTCATACAACACAGCTAAGTTATAATGAGGCGTAGCATAATTTAAATTTAGTAAACTTGCTAATTGGTAGCATCTTTCAGCGATTAATAGTTGACCCTGACGGTGGCTGGTCTTTCCGATTTCATTCACAACGCGGCTAAGTATCGGGCCCATTAACATATAACTGATAGCCGTAATACCTAAACTTTTTGCCGCCCGCTGCATCCAATCAATTGGAAGAATTAACGATTGGTTATTTGGGCGATCGCCCGCCACATCATCTGCGGGAACAGGGTGACTGCTTCCCAACTCTAGAAATTTTAATCCCTCAAATGTGGGATGCTGACACAGCACCAGTATTCCGCTCGCCCCCGGAAATTGAGGTTCCCAGCGCAGCAAATCATCCTTAGCTTTTCGCACCGCCAAAAACAGAGGTTCTTTGAGAGCCAAATATCTAAACAAAGACTTCACAAATTCCTGAGCAATGAAATCCGGGATTGGCGCCCGCATCACAATTACTGACGGTAAAGAAATGCCCTCACTAACTAAATCTGCTGCTATTCCCAGGCTCGAACAGGAATTAAAAATTAGTAACTGCAACCCTTTAAAAATAGCTTTTTTTAGACCGTCTTTAAAATCCTCTAAACTAACAGTATTATTTTGAACTTCTTGATTAATATATAGTAGTCCGTTAGCAGCATTAGTATCGCTTTCGCTGTGTCCGGCATAAAATAAAACTTGCCACCCTTTTTCATCAAACAACTGGTCGCGAAACTTTTGAGGTGTTGGTTCTTTAAGAAACGTTAATTCGCAGCGATAGCCCAAATATTTTTTAAGCTCTTTTGTATCTTTTCCAACATCAATTCCCTTGCTGTTGCCGACAATACCTAAAATTCTGCCTCGCAAAGGTAGAGGCATTCCCCCTATAGTTGCCTGTTGAAGAACTTTTCCATATTCTGGGGAACTGCCGATGATTTCCGAGTTGCGGTAGTCTTCGCGAAATTGCCACGCATCCCAAGGCAACTGCCAAATCAGAGAGTAATTGCACTCTAGAAATATTTCAACACACTCGGATCGATTGCTGATTTCCGTTCTGAGTTCTACCTCTATTTTTCGGTAAAACTCGTCAGCACTCAGCCACTTGTTCATCTCTTGCTTCAAATCTTGATATATATAGCATAAGGCTTGTCTTCAGAAATATTTGTTATGCCTGCGGAGTTGATTTTGATCCGAGAACCGCTTCTGTTATATTGGGATGCGACACAACTAGCGTTCCACCTTTTATGCAACTCCTGAACTATAGGTGCTGGTGGCAAGCTGGCGAAACGTTGAGCGACAGTTTCTCCTTGTTTTTTTAACTCAGCAGTCACATGAGAAAAACCATTTTTTAAATCCCCATACCCCAAAGCCAAGATGACAGTCCAGCTCATAAATTGTAGGCGATTGCAGTTAATCAAGGTATCATACCACAAAAGTTTCTGTTATGCTTAAATCATCTAAACTTACTCGAATACTAAAGCTCTCGTCTGGCTCTACGTGAAAATCTTTCAGCAAAATGCACAAGTTCTGAACTGTTGCTTCTACCTCGTGTAGATTGTCTCCGGTGTCGGATATTAAGGACAGTTTAATATTGAGGGGCAGGTAAAGTTCTCCGATCGCCGGATGCAGTTGGACGTGAACTCTGAGAGTGCGATCGTCCTCTTCAGCAACAGCAACCAACAAAGCAACACTCGTCCTTCCCAAACGCATACCCAAGTCAATCAACTTAGCCCGCGTCACATCAGCTTCGGGAAACCTATTGATGCTGCTTTGACGGCCCTGCGAGGCAGATTCTGTTCTCAAATTTCCACCTCCTCGGAAGGCAAAATTGGGGTTTTCTTCAGGAAAAATTAGGTTTTCTAAATTTTCTTTACCTTGCTCAATTTTCTGCCAACCTGTTTCGGCAACATTTTTCAACCAATTGCCTAAATTAGATTTAACCGGGTTTTCAATTTCAACAGGGGAAGTCGAAGGCTGCAGATTGAAGATTGATTCAACTGACTCCCAATTAGATGTAAATACATTCTCCAACCACTGACGCAGATTGACTTGAGATTCAGATATATGTTCGAGGTGGATCAAGAAGTCATCCAGGGAATGCAACTCGCTCAATACTAATTCGCCCATCCCCGCAGTTGGGGAAAATCCCAGCAATCTTGCTTCCTTTTCATCTTCATCAATATCTACTACCAGATAACCGATGCGTTCCTCCCTTGCTTCCGGGGGAACGTGACAAGTATGCGATCGGTTTTGCGGCGAATTGATGCGATTATTTTCTACGTTTTTCGGCAAATTTATCAACGGACGACATTCAATTTTTCCTAAATTTTTGATATATAAATCAGCCACATTTTCCAACAAGCGAACAACGGGATTCCAGCTATCGCAATTAGTTAAATCAGTTTCAATATCTAAAAGCATCAAGTAATCGCGGACGGCCAACACAGCCAAAGTGTTGAAATAAACTTGTTCTTTTTTGTGGGGGTGGCGCTGTTCGGAAGCAAATTGCCGTGCTGAACGAATGGCCTTTTGGGTAATTGGCATTGGCAAGGATTGGTTTCCGATACTGTTACTTTGTGCCATTGTTAACTCCTTTAATGATTAAGATTCGTAATTGTCGCGAAATGTTTGCAAGTGAGGGCGACATTGATCTCGGTGAAAGCCATGCAGGGTAGAATAGGAGCAGGAAAGTTCTGCTGCTAATACGGTGAAAGTTTTGCCCGCTGATAAGCCTTTTAATATAACTTGACAAGTTAGATCTGGTCGCCCTCTAACGTGTTTGCTCAACACCTGATCTGGATCGGTTTCAATCCAGGCTTGAAGTTCTGTAAAAAGCTGAGCTGTTTCGAGAATGTGAGTTCGATCGCGATCGGGTAAAATATCGATTCGATCGATCGGCGTTCCGTCTTCTGAAATTTGTTCTCGATCGTCTCTGGTGTTATTTTCTCTATCAACCCTCACAGCCCAATTTTGCAGCCGTCGCTTGAAATAATAATTGAACCAAGTAATGACATTGCCGCGAGTGCGATCGTACTGAGTTCCAGTGCGGGATTCGCACAAATTGCTACAGAAAAACACCCACTGTTCTTGCAAAGCATCTTCATAGTAAGGTAGATTTTCCTTCCAGATCAGGCCGGAGTTTTTCATCTTAGTCAGAAGCTGGTGCAACAAACGGCTGCGCTTCCAACCGGGAGGATGCTGGCAAATTTCGCTAACAAGGCGATCGAGATCTTGATATAGAAGTTTTCTGTGGGATAATTTCGATTCTCCCTCACCCTCAACAGCATCGGTTTGGTTCTCGGATGGGCGGTCTTCCCCCCCGGAGGGGATGTACTCATCATTCATAGTTCAGTGCGGCCGCAACTTTGTTCCTACATTTACTTATCAGTATGAGTTAGGGGAATTTATGCGAAATTCTGAAAGTTTTTTTGGGGCGGATGGTAGAAAGTCTTGCTGTGCGGTGGATTGGGCCGTTCAATTAGATGTGAATTTTTGTTAAGACTTACGCATCAAAACCAAAGAAACCGGGTTTTTGCGGTTTTTGCGGTTTGTAACGAGTAAGTAGTCAAACAAAATTAATTACACAAATCAAATAATATGATATACTAAAAACATCAAGTTTTATTTAAAGAGGTTTTATATGTTTTTACTTCGAGACATTAATCCACTTTCATTGAAATTGCTAAACCGAATTTATCGCGAAAGCAGACATCATCAAGTGCGTCAAAGAGCACATTTTTTGATTTTAGTTTCACAAAATGTCAAAAATGAAAACCTGATAAAAATCTTTAAATTTAGTTATAAGACCATGTATAACTGGTTAGATAGATGGGAACATGAGGGAATGCTCGGATTATACAATAAGCCAGGTAGAGGCAGAAAAAAAATATTTAATTCTGCACAATCAGATCAAATTAAAGACTGGGTAAAATTACAACCAAAACAATTAAAGCAAGTAGTACAAAAAATCAAAGAAGAATGGTGTATTAATACAAGTACGGAAACAATTAAGAGAATAATTAAAAAAAAAGTATGAGTTGGCATAGGATGCGTCGAGGTGTTGGCGGCAACCCAGACCCCATAGAATATAAGGAAAAAAAAGAAAAACTGTCAGAATTAAAACAACTAGAAGATGAGGGAAAAATTGATTTATACTATTTGGATGAATCAGGATTTTGTGGCATCCCTTGCGTCCCTTATGGATGGCAAGATATTGGTGAACATTTGTCAATTGATAGTCGTAGAACTAAGCGTTTAAATGTCTTGGGAATCATGAATCGGCAAAACACGCGACCTGCTTATGTTTCAGAGCAGACTATTAATTCTGATGTAATCATAGCCTGTATAGATACTTTCTTTGCTGTGGTGGAGCGGCCAACAGTTATTGTGGTA
>NZ_JANMZH010000048.1:0-1066 GCF_031383065.1 Microcoleus sp. OTE_8_concoct_300
TGTCGTCTCGCAATAGCAACTCACCATCTCCTGCAAAGCATTTTTACAAATACCGTAGGGAGTATCTGGATTGAGCGGCGTTACAAATTCCGAGCAATAACCGTACTTCCAATCATACTCCGCACAGGTTCCACCCATCACAACTCGATCGCCCCCTTGCTCTCGAAATTGCCTCAACAATTCCAAACTAGCCTGCACCCACAAGAAATTATCTTGTGATTTCCAGTATTGTCCAGGTACTGTATAACACCAGGCAAAATGCAGCAAATGTGTAGGTTTTACTTGACAAACTAACTCTTTAATGGATGTATGGTCTAACAAATTTGCCAGATGCCAAGTACAATCCGAATTGACAGCAGGCAAAGTCTTAGAAGCTACAGCATGAACCTCAAAGCCGCGCTCCACCAACGTCTTGAGCGAATGTCTGCCAACAAAACCCCCCGCACCTGTAACCAGCACTTTTTTCATAGCACAAAATCCGGTAAATTCCGATCTTTTTCGGAAATTACGCGCTGAGATATCTCCGGCCAATTAATACTAAAAATCGCATCATCCCAACGGACTCCCCTTGCTAATTCCGAGTAATAAAACTCCGACATCTGGTAAAAAACCTCAGTATTGTCTGCCAAAGTTTGACAGCCGTGAGCCATACCTTCAGGAATATAGATCATCTTGCGATTTTCCGAGTTTAGCTCTACGGCAAACCACTCTTTAAAAGTAGGAGAATCGGGACGTAAATCGATAATTACATCATAAATTTCCCCTTTGATACATCTCACCAACTTCGCTTCCCCGTGAGGCTTAGCCTGGTAGTGCATCCCCCGCAAAGTACCTTTCTTGAGGTTAAAAGAAATATTGCACTGAACGAGGTTAGGATTCAAACCATGTTCGGCAAACTCCTTTTGACACCAACTGCGGCCAAAAAATCCCCTCTCATCCGCTATAGGTTCTACCTCAATAACATAAGCTCCCTTAAGCTTTGTTTGAGTAAATTTCACCGGATTACCTCCACTTGAGGAATCAACACCACAAACTTACCTCCCCACTCGCGGATATAATCCATCTG